>JBIJDP010000471.1:0-3174 GCA_044344065.1 Opitutaceae bacterium | reverse complement strand
CATCACGTTCACACTCTCGCAGCTCGGCATGGTGCGGCACTGGTGGCAGCAGCGTCGCGCCGATCCGGCCTGGCGACGGCGCATCGCCGTCAACGGATTGGGGCTCGCGCTGACGACGTTCATTCTGGTGTCGCTCGTCGTCGTGAAGTTCCACGAGGGAGGCTGGGTGACGCTGGTCGCCACGGGCCTGCTGGTGGCCGGCGCGTTCGCCATCCGTCGCCACTACCGCAACGTCTCCGCGCAACTCGGGCGTCTCGATGTCATCGTCGAGGCGGCGGCCGTCGAGACGACCTCCCGCCGTCCGGCCCCGCCGGAACCCAACCCGCTGGCTCGCACCGCCGTGATCCTCGTGAACGGCTTCAACGGCCTCGGGCTCCACACCGCCCTGCAGGTGCCGCGCATGTTCGGCGACACGTTCCGCAACCTGGCTTTCATCCAGGTCGGCGTGGTCGACGCGGGCAACTTCAAGGGCGCCGCCGAGCTCGACGCGCTGCAGGCCCACACCGCCAGCGAGGCCGACCGCTACGCCGGCTGGGCCCGGGCGCACGGTTATGGCACGGCCACCTACACCGCGATTGGGCACGATCTGACGGGCGAGGTAATGAAGCTCGCCCGCCAGGCGGCCGGGAAGTTCACCAACCAGGTTTTCTTCGCCGGCCAACTCGTCTTCGCCCGCGAAACGAACCTCACGCGCTGGCTGCACAACCACACGGCCTTCACGCTGCAGCGACGCTTCCTGCTCGCGAACCTGCCGCTGGTGATCCTCCCCATCCGAGTGGCGGACCCTGATCCAGGCACGGCATGAACCCACGCCGCAATGGCAGACACGCCTTTCCCAGCAGGGCAGGTCTCCGACCTGCCCATGTCACGCCACCCCGCGAATGAAGCGGGCAAAGGCGGGTCACCGACCCGCCCTACCCCAGCCCCGTCCCCTCGCAGGGGCACAACTCGGCCGCGCCCGATCAATAGGCAGCGGATCGGAGCATCTTTTCCATCGGCCGGCCCTTGGCCAATTCGTCCACCAGTTTGTCGAGGTACCGGATTTCCCGCATGATCGGATCCTGAATCTCCTCCACCCGCACGCCGCAGACCGTGCCTGTGATCAAGGCCCGCTGGGGATTCATTTTCGGCGCCTTTTGGAAGAAGGTCTCAAAGTCCGTCTGCTGCTGCAATTGGGCTTCCAACTCCTTGTGACTGTAACCCGTCAGCCAGCGGATGACGGTATCGACCTCTGATTTCGTGCGTCCCTTTTTCCGTGCCTTGGCAATGTACAAGGGGTACACGCTCGCAAAGCTCATCGTGAAGATGCGGTGTCTGGTGGTCATGGGTGTGCGTAAGCTTCCTTCGCGGTTTCCCGGGACGTTGCTGCGGACTAACGCGGCCAGTACAGCGCGATCTTCGTCTGGAGGAAGCGGATGCTGCCCTTGAGCTGCTCCATGCCGTCCACGCCGTCCTCGATGCTGATCCAGTTGTCGAAGCCGACGTCGCGGAGGATGCGGAAAATGGTGTCGTAGTCGTTGAGGCCTTTGCCGATCTCGCCGTGGCTCAGGCGCTTCGCATAGCCCTGCGCCCCACCCTCCTCGCGGCGGAGATCCTCCAGGGTGCCGGAGAGCAGGAAGCGGTCGCTCGCGTGCATGGTGACGACGCGGTGCTTCACGCGCCACAACAGTTCCAGGGGATCGTCCCCCGCGAGGAAGGCGTTGCTCGGATCGTAGTTCACGCCGAAGCGCGGATGGTGAATGCGGTCCACCAACTCGCAAAAGACATCCATCTTCTGCGCGAACTCGGGATACTCCCAGAAGTCGTCCTTGTAGTGGTTCTCAATGATCAGCGTGACGCCGCACTTCTCGGCTTCGGGCAGGCAGGCCTCGATGTTCTCAACCACGATCTGCAAACCCTGGTCCTTGGTCAGCTGCGGTCGGCGCTGGCCAGACAGGACACGGCAATACTTCGCGCCTAGCTCCGCGCTCATGCGGATCCACTGCTTCTCCTTCTCGACCTCCTGCCGGCGCAGCGCCGGATCCGGCTGGGAGAAGTCGGGCGAGCAGCACAGCATCGGGATCGTCATCCCGGCCGACTCCACAGTGCGCCGGAGCTCCGGCCAGTGCGCGGGATCGGCGAGCTCGTGAAAGCCGCTGTAGAACTCAAGCCCGTCGAGGCCGAGCGGAGCGGCGAGGTCCACCCATTCACGGAGGAACATGCCGCCCTGGACGAGTGGACGGATGAAGGCTTTGGGGAAGGCGGCGAGTTTGGGCATGGGGATTATCGGAGACCGGAGTTGGGAGATGGGAGATCGAAATTTTAATCGGACAAAATCTGGAGTTCTGGAATCAGACCTCAGACCGATCTCATTCCTGAGTTCCAGATTCTAGGTCTTGGCCGGATTGCGGCCGTAAACGGAAAATTGCTCGAGCTCCATCACGCTGCCGGAGATCGGACGCGACTCATCGCTCAGCCAGAAGACCGCGGCGGCCGCGATCGTCTCGGGCTGGATGAGCCGGCCGGAGGGGGCGTACTGGAGCGGCACCTTCTCGTGCCAGTCGGCGGGCAGGCCCTCCGACACCTGCTTGGCGTACTCGTTGTCGGAGAGAACCCAGCCGACATTGAAGTGGGTGAAGCGCACCTTGTCTGTGCCGTGGGCATTGGCGAGGTTGCGCGACAGGGTCTGCAGGGCGCCCTTCGAGATGCTGTAATGCAGGAACGTCGGCTCGCCGCTGTGGGCATTGATCGAGCCGATGTTCAACACGCTGCCCTGGTTGGCCTTGAGCTGCGGAAACGCGGCCTGGATCAAAAACAGCGGGGCGCGCACGTTGACGGCCATCGTGTATTCGAAGGCGTCGACCGTCGCGGTCTGGATCGTGGTGCGCGGCACGATGGCGGCGTTGTTCACGATGCCATCAATACGGCCGAAGGCCTTCATCGCCGCGGCGGCAATGCGCGGCGGACAGGCGGGATCGGACAGGTCGTCGAGGTGCAGGACGGCCGCGGGTCCGAGCTTCGCCACGACGGCCTCGCCGTGCGCGCGGTCGCGGCCGTGGATGAGCACCTTCGCGCCTTCGGCGACGCAACGCTCGGCAATCGCCCGGCCGATGCCGGTGTTGCTGCCGGTGATTATGATGACTTTGTTTTTGAGGCGCATGGGGAAAATCAGCACGTTTAGCGTACTATACTCTG
>JBIJDP010000470.1:0-3184 GCA_044344065.1 Opitutaceae bacterium | reverse complement strand
GTTGGTGAGAGCATCTCGTTTACACCGAGGGGGTCGGGGGTTCGAGTCCCTCGGCGTCCACGCGGCCTTTTCCATTTCAACCTCCACCACCCATGCGACACACGATATCCGTTCTCGTTGAGAACAAGTTCGGCGTTCTGGCGCGCGTGGCCGGCATGTTTTCCGGCCGCGGCTTCAACATCGACTCGCTGAACGTCGCGCCCACGCACGATCCCTCGCTGTCGCGCATCACCACCGTCCTGAAGGGCGACGACCACGCCCTCGACCTCTGCATCAAGCAGCTCCGCAAGCTGATCAACGTCGTCGAAGTCATTGATTTCACCGACGGTTCCGCCGTCGCCCGCGAACTGCTCCTGGTCAAGGTGAAGGCCGATTCCCGCACCCGGCCGGAAATCCTGCAGATCAAGGACATCTTCCGCGCCAAGATCGTGCACCTGTCGCAGGACTACCTGGTCATCGAATGCACGGGCGAGGACGACAAGGTCAACGCCTTCCTCGGGCTCCTCGAGCCCTTCGGCATCATTGAGCTGGCCCGTTCCGGCCGCCTCGCCCTTAAGCGGTAAGGGACCAAACCATATGAATCTGGAACTCAGGAAAGCTGGAAAATGCCTGGTAGCGGACTAAACCGGACCGGTATTCCAGAGTTCCTGAGTTCCAGATTCTAACACCAACCCGCCTCGTCTTTCCCCTACATCCATCATGCCCGCCAAAGTCTACACCGAAAAGGACGCCGATCTCGGCGTCTTCAAAAACAAAACCCTGGCCATCCTCGGCTACGGTTCCCAAGGCCACGCGCACGCGCTCAATCTCAAGGAGAGCGGTTGCAAGGTCATCATCGGCCTCTATCCCGGCAGCAAGTCCCGGGCGGTTGCGGAACAGCACGGCCTGAAGGTCTACGACACCGCCGAGGCCGTCCGCCGCGCCGATGTCATCATGGTCGCCCTGCCCGACATGAAGCAGGCGTCCGTTTACCAGCAGGACATCCTGCCCAATCTCACCAAGGGCAAGTGCCTCATCTTCTCGCACGGCCTCGCCGTCCATTTCGGCCTGATCAAGCCCACCAAGGACATTGATGTCATCATGGTCGCCCCGAAGGGCCCAGGCCACATGGTCCGCCGCCTCTACGTCGAAGGCAAGGGCATGCCGGCGCTGATCGCCGTCGCCCAGGACAAGTCCAAGCAGGCGAAGAAAATCGCCCTCGCCTGGGCCAAGGGCATCGGCTCGACCAAGGCCGGCGTGCTGCAGACGACCTTCAAGGAAGAGTGCGAGACCGATCTCTTCGGCGAGCAGGCCGTGCTCTGCGGCGGCGCCTCCGCGCTGGTGCAGGCCGGTTTTGAAACGCTGGTCGAGGCCGGTTACCAGCCCGAGATGGCCTACTTCGAGTGCCTGCATGAGCTGAAGCTCATCTGCGACCTCATGTACGAGTCCGGCATCGCCGGCATGCGCTTCTCCATTTCCGAGACCGCCAAGTACGGCGACATCACCCGCGGGCCCCGCGTCGTGAACAAGCGCACCAAGGTCGAGATGAAGAAGATCCTCAAGGAGATCCAGACCGGCAAGTTCACCCGCGAGTGGGTCAAGGAATACAAGGGTGGCCTGAAGAAGTACAACGCGCTCCTCGCGAAGGGCGAGAAGCACCAGATCGAGAAGACCGGCGCCTACCTCCGAAGCATGATGCCCTGGATGACCAAGAAGAACATCAAGGGTGTGCAGGCTTCCTACGCCTGAGGCCGGGCAGGAACAGACGGTTCGTCCCTTGTAGGCCAGCCCGCTTGCGGGCGCAGTTCGGGCGCGCGCCAGCGCGCTGACCTACGGTGGCCACCGGGCTCGTTTGTTCATTTGGCAACCGCTCCACTGCCTGCTAACCTTCCTTCCGTGTCCTCCGCCAAAATTATCCTTGCCACCCGCAAAAGCCCGCTGGCTCTCGCCCAGAGCAACATGGTGGCCGCGCTGCTCAGCCGTGCCCTTGGCACCGAGGTTGAGCTCCTGAAGATCGTCACCGCCGGCGACCGGCAGACCGAATGGTCGCTCGAGAAAAAGGGCGGCAAGGGGCTTTTCACCAGCGAACTCGAGCACAAGCTGATCGAGGGCGGCGCCGACATCGCGGTGCACAGTTCCAAGGATCTCCCCGGGGAGATGCCCGCGGGGCTCGCCATCGCCGGCTATCTGCCGCGCGAGGACACCCGCGACGTGCTCGTAATCCGCGAGGAGATGACCGCCCCGCGCAAGATCGCCACCGGCAGCCCGCGCCGCCGCCTGCAGATCGCCGCGCTGTTTCCCGGCGTCGAGTTCTGCGAGATCCGCGGCAACGTTGACACAAGGCTCAGGAAGATCGCCGAGCAGCACCTCGCCGATGGCACCATCCTGGCCGCCGCCGGCATGAAACGCCTCGGCATCGCCAGCTGGCCCGGCCTCCGGTTCACACCGCTGGCCCACACTGAGATGGTCCCGGCCGTGGGGCAGGGCGCCATCGCGATCCAGTGCCGGGTGGCTGATGCCGCCAGGTTTGCCCCGTACTTCGACGCCGCCACCGCCCGCGCCGTGCTCGTTGAGCGCGCCTTTCAGAACCAGCTCGGCGGCGGTTGCCACACGGCGTTCGGCGCCCATGCCACGCCGGGCACGCTTTATTTCTTCCACGAAAAGACCGGGCGCCGCGCCCTGCCGCTGACGGAGGCTGATTATGCCGCGCCCGAGGCCACCGCCCGCCGCATGCTGAAGGAGCTGCAACTGCCATGAGCAAGACCGCCCCCCTGTCCGGTCGCCGCGTGGCCGTCACCCGCGCCCGCGAGCAGGCCTCGGAACTGTCCGGCAAGCTCGCCGCCCTCGGCGCCGAGGTCGTCGAACTGCCGCTGATCCAGGTCACCAAGGAAATCAGCAAGGACAACCTCGCGGATGTGATGCTGGAACTGGGCAGCTACGACTGGATTGTCTTCACCAGCGCCAACGGGGTCCGCTTTTTCTTCGACGAGTTCTTCCGGCTCTTCGACGATATCCGCGCCCTCGGGCTCCTGCGTTTCGCCTGCATCGGCGAGGCAACGGGCCGGGCCATTGCCAGCCATAACTTGAAGATCGAGTGCCAGCCCAAGGAGGCGACCGCCGAGGCCCTGGCCAAGGCGCTGATCGCCACCGGCAGCCTCGACAATGCGAAGGTGATGGTGATCACCGACAACCTCAACCGTGAGAC
>JBIJDP010000468.1:0-3196 GCA_044344065.1 Opitutaceae bacterium | reverse complement strand
GAGGCCGGTGGCGATGACCGTGGCCTTCTTGACCTCGGAGAGATCGAAGATCGGGGCGAGCAGCTGTTCGAGCTGGTCGGCCGGATTGCGCATGATGGCGGTCTGCCAGTCGATGAGCTTCTCCTTCACCATATCGATGGAGAACTTGAGCGCGGCGGCGGCGGTGCGCTTGCCGTTGCGCGTCTGGAGCATGAACAGCTTGCCGTCCTGGATGGTGAACTCGATGTCCTGCACATCCTTGAAGTGGGCCTCGAGGGTTTTGCGGACGAGCAGGAGCTCGGCGTAGGACTTGGGCATCTGGTCCTTGAGCTTGAGGACGGGCTCGGGCGTGCGGACGCCGGCGACGACATCCTCGCCCTGCGCATTGATGAGGAACTCACCGTAGAATTCGTTGGTGCCATTGGCGGGGTTGCGGGTGAACGCCACGCCAGAGCCGGAGGTGTCACCGGTGTTGCCGAAGACCATGGCCTGCACGTTGACGGCGGTGCCCCACTCGGTGGGAATGTTGTACTTACGGCGGTAGACGATGGCGCGGTCGTTCATCCAGGAGCCGAACACGGCGCCGGCGGCGCCGCGGAGCTGGTCCCACGGATCGTTGGGGAAGACGTGGCCGGTGCGTTCCTTGACGAGGGCCTTGAAGCGCTTGACCAGTTCCTGCTGGTCGGCGGCGGTGAGTTTGGAGTCCTCGATGTCGGAGTGATAAACCTCGTGCTTGTAGCTGTGGATGACGGTCTCGAACGGCTCGTGATCCTCGCCTTCCAGCTTCTGCACGCCGAGCACGACGTCGCCGTACATCTGGATGAAACGGCGGTAGCAGTCCCAGGCAAAGCGTTCGTTCTGGGTGGCGCGGACCAGGGCGAGGACGGTGTCGTCGTTGAGGCCGAGGTTGAGAATGGTGTCCATCATGCCCGGCATCGAGTCACGGGCGCCGGAACGCACGGCGACGAGCAGCGGCGTGCCGTCGGTGGCGCCGAACTTCGTGCCCATGATCTTCTCCATGTTGGTGACGCCGGCCAGCATCTGGGCCTGGAGTTCCTTCGGGTAGGTCCGCTTGTGGGCGTAATAGTAGGTGCAGACCTCGGTGGTGATGGTGAAGCCGGGGGGCACGGGCAGGCCGATGCGGGTCATCTCGGCGAGGTTGGCACCCTTGCCGCCGAGCAGGGGCTTCATGCCGCCGTTGCCATCGGCTTTGCCGTTGCCCCACGTGTAGACGTATTTGGGGGCCTTGGCGGCGCGTTTCTGAGGAGCGGGCTTTTTGCCCGCGGACTTCTTAGCAGTGGATTTCTTGGCCATGGGAGTGAGGGAAATGAACAAAGACGGCCCCAGCGCATAGGGTGCCTGCGGGAGTGTCAACCCTGCGACTGGTACGCGGCGGGTGACGGACGCAGGCGGACATGGTGCGAATCGCCGGTTGGGGCCTGCAAACGCGCTTCCGTTTTCATAAAAACCGCCCAGCATCGCCATTTTCCTCCGCCCAGTGAGCGATTCCGACCCATATCCCGAAGAAGCCAATGCCACCGGTGAGACCGCCGCCTCGCCGCGCGAGAAGCCTATGGGCTTTTTCGACCACCTGGAGGACCTGCGCTGGACCCTGGTCAAGTGTGTCGTGGCGTTCCTAATCTGCGCCGGGCTCGTGGGCTACTTCCTCCACGAGTTCAACGACCTGCTATTGTGGCCTTTGCACAAGGTGCAGGCCGAATACCCGAAGGCCGTCATCGACCTCGGCACGACGTCGATCATGGAAGGCTTCACGGTCGTGATCCAGATGTGCGTGCTGGGCGGCCTGCTCCTGGCGGCGCCTTTCCTGCTGTTTTTCATCGGGCAGTTTGTCTCACCGGCGCTCACCTCCCGGGAGTTGCGGATGGTGCTGCCGGTCTGTTTCGCGGCCCTGGTACTTTTCTTATGCGGATCGGTATTCAGCTACTACCTGCTCGTGCCGAGCACGCTCAGGGTGTCGGTTGAGATCAACGAGATGTTCGGGTTTGTGATGCGGTGGACCCCGGGCAGCTACTACAGCCTCCTCACCTGGCTGGTGCTGGGCGTGGGGGCGTCGTTCGAGTTTCCCCTCCTCATCGTGCTGCTGATCTACATGGGTGTGATGACCACGGCCTTCCTGCGCAAATACCGGCGGCATGCCATCGTGGTGATCTTCATCATTGCGGCGGTGGTGACGCCGACCCCGGATCCGGTCACGCAGTGCCTGTTCGCGGCCCCGTTGTACATCCTGTACGAGGTCGCGATCATCGCGGGACGCAGGATCGAAAAGCGCCGGGCGGCGGCGGCGGGTTGATGTAGGGGCGCAAAAAAGCCCGGCGGTTAAGCCGGGCCGAAATCGTGCGACTGACGGTGGACTTACTTCCGACCGGCGGCGCGCTGGGCGCGGAGCACCACGCGGAACATCTGAATGGCGAGCCAGAATACGCCGCTCATGCAGGCCGCAGTGAGACCGCCCCAGAGCATGATCATGCGGGAATCGGACGAGGGCACGTGCGGCGAGACGATCGAGTACAGGAAAAGGAAGAAGGCGACGACGAGGATCATGTCCACGACGAAGCTGACAGGTGTGATGAGCTTGGTTTCAGGCTGGGCCATGGCGCGAAAAAGAGAAGGGGTTGGGGAGGTTTGTCGAACCTTCTTTTGACCACGGATAACACGTATTTCACTGATGGGGCTAAGCGCAAAGACGCCAAGTCGCGAAGTTCGATCCACAAGGATCGGGGGCATGTTCTGAGCCTATTGTGGCTGTTGCCTTGGGATTGAAGCCCCTTCCGTGCCATCCGTGAAATCCGTGGTTCAACAATCTTTCGGAATCGCTGCGGTCAGATTTTCGGGTTCGCCGGCGGTGATGACGAGGTTGTCCTCGATGCGGACACCGCCGATGCCGATGTGCTGCCCGGCGAGGCTCCAGTTCACGCAGTCCCGGAAGCGTTCCCGGCGGGCCGGGTCATTGAGCAGGGCGGGGATGAAGTACAGGCCGGGTTCGACCGTAACCAGGTAGCCCTCGGCCAGCGTCAGATCCATGCGGAGGGTGCGAAGGCAGGGGCGGGGATCCTTCGGCCGGCCCGGGAGCAGGCCGCTGGCGTCCCGCACGCCGAGGCCGACCATGTGGCCGAGTCCATGGGGAAAGAAGAGGGTGTGCGCTTCCTGCTCCACGAGCGAAGCCGGATCGCCCCGCATCACGCCCATGGCAACCAGC
>JBIJDP010000469.1:0-3196 GCA_044344065.1 Opitutaceae bacterium | reverse complement strand
TTCAGGCTGGTGAGCATCTCATGGTGCAGTTGAGGAATGCGCCGCAGCGCCGACAGCGTCAGCGCCAGGCCAAATTCTGACACCGACTGTCCCCAGTATCCTTCCGAAGTGTGCTGGACCACCCGCACCCCGCGCGCCGACAGCGCCGCGAGCACGACCGCCCGTTCGGTGCTCTCGTGCGAGTAGCCGCCCTCGTTCCACGCGATTTCCTGCAACGCCGGAAATTGCACGGTGCATGCCGGTGTCAGCGGAACGTCGAGCAGCAGCAGGCGCGTGACCTTGCCCGGCGCCGCCAACACCTCGCCGGCCGGCCGGTTGTCCGCCGCGGCAAGCCGCACAAATTCCACCGGCCCCTGCGCCGCCCAGAGCTTGCGGGCATGATCGGCCGCAAACGGCCAGACCGTATCGAAACGCGGATGGACAAGAATGGCGGAACTCATGGCGTGCCCGAAAGCATCGCCCCATCCCGCACCTTTTGACAAGTCACGTCGGACAACCCCGGCACTTCCCTACCCACCCACCAAACCGCTTTGTCACGTATTACGTGACAAAGGGAACGGGGCGCAGCGCGTGTATCGCAAAGTGAAGGCACGGCGCGAATGTGGAGCGCCCGCCTTGCGGTCATTCTCGATCCGGATCTTGGCCGCAAAGAGGCGCAAGGGGCCGGCTGGCAGGGAAACTCACCCGCGCGCCTATAGGCGCATTGCACGATTTATCCGCGTTAGATTTTTTGCGTCTTTTTGAGGCCAAAACGGTTCAAGACTTTGATCAACGCAACGCTGGTCAGCGCGCTTGCGCGCGCTCAAACCGCGCCCGCGAGCGGGCTGGCCTACAATTCCTCAACCGGCGTATGCGGGATCGAGGCCGAGACGGAAATAGGCGCGGGCGTTGGCGAAGCTGATGTTCTTCACCATGCCGCCGATGTGGGCAGGTTCGTCGGGGAGCTCGCCGCGCTCCATCTGGGCGCCGAGGAGATTGCACAGCACGCGGCGGAAATACTCGTGGCGGGTGTAGCTCATGAAGCTGCGCGAGTCGGTGAGCATGCCGACGAAGCGGCTGAGCAAACCGAGATTCGCCAGTGCATTCATCTGCCACTCCATTGCCTCCTTCTGGTCGAGGAACCACCAGCCGCTGCCGAGTTGGATTTTCCCGGGGACGGACCCGTCCTGGAAATTGCCGATCATGGTCGCGAAGACGTAGTTGTCGGCGGGATTGAGGTTGTAGAGGACGGTGCGCGGCAACTCGCCGGTCGCGTCGAGCGCGTCGAGGTAGCGGCCGAGCGCGCGGGCCTGAGGGAAGTCGCCAATGCTGTCGAAGCCGGTGTCGGGTCCGAGCGACTTCATCAGGCGGGTGTTGTTGTTGCGCATGGCGCCGAGGTGGAGCTGCTTGGTCCAACCCTTCGCCGCATCCCACCGGCCGAACTCAAGCATGAGGTAAGAACCGAACTTCGCCCATTCGGCGGGCGAGGCGGCGCGGCCGGCGCGCGCAGCGGCGAAGATGGCCGTGGCCTCGGCGTGGGTGCAGGGTTCGGACAGCGCCGTCTCAAGTCCATGGTCCGACAGCCGCCCGCCGGCGGCGTGGAAGTCGTCGTGGCGCTTTTTCAGTGCACTGAGCAGGTCGTCGAAGGTGCCAACCTTCATCCCAACCTCGCCGCTGAGGCGCTCGAGCCAGGGATTGTACGCGGCGGGGGCATTGACGCCGAGGGCCTTGTCGGGGCGGAAGGTCGGATAGACGCGGGTCTTGATGCCCAGCTGGGTGATGCGGGTGTGATCGGCGAGCGAATCGGCGGGGTCGTCGGTTGTGCAGATGACGGCGACCCGGTTGGCGGCGAGGAGGTCGTGCACGCGCAGGTTCGCGAGCTTCGCGTTGGCCTCGCGCCAGATCGTGTCCGCCGACGACGGGCTGATGATGACGTCGAGGCCGAAGTAGCGCTTCAGCTCGAGGTGCGACCAATGGTAGAGCGGGTTGCCGAGGGTGTGAGGGACGGCAGCGCACCAGGCGTCAAACTTCTCGCGCGGCGACGCGTCACCGGTGCAGACGCGCTCGGTCGTGCCATTGGATCGCATGGCGCGCCACTTGTAGTGGTCGCCGCCGAGCCAAATCTCGGCGAGGTCGGCGAACCGGTGGTTGTCCGCGATCAACTTCTGCGGCAGGTGGCAGTGGTAGTCATAGATCGGCTCAGCCTTGGCGTAGGTGTGGTAAAGCGAACGCGCCGCATCGGACTGCAGGAGAAAATCGTCGTGGATGAAGGATTTCATGGGGAAGTTTTTTTAACCAAGGATTTCACGGATGGCACGGATTTGGCAGGGGCGCAGAAGGATGGCCACATAAGGCTCAAAAGGCTCAGTAATTAACAATCTTGGTTCTGATTTCTTATGAGTTTCCTGAGCCTTATGAGGCCATCCAGTTTGGAGGTCTTGTTATCAGTGATATCCGTGCAATCCGTGGTTAAAAATTCAGTGGTTCAACGGCTGATGTCGTTGAGCATCGCCGCCAGGGTGGTGTAGCTGGCGAGGAGCTTGCGGGTGGCGGCGCAGCGCTCCGGGGAGGCGAGGCCGGTGTTTTCGGCGAGGAAGATCAGGTAGGCGGCGATGCGGCGGGCAAAGCCCAGGCGGGCCTCGGCGCTGATGCCGTAGAAACGCGCGCGCTGGAGGTAGCCGGCGGGCGAATGGTCGCCAAGGGCGGACTTCTCGGGCTTTCCGCCGGCCGCGAGCACGTAGAGAAAGTTGTACTCGAAGAAGAACATGTGGTCCGGCGAGGGCGGCAGCGCCTCGAGGGCGGTACGGCAGGTGGCGGGCGTGGCGAAAACATCGCCGGGCCGGCCCGCTGCCGTGAGCGACGTCGTGACGAAGGTGCGGGCCATCTTCTGCTCGGTGGCGTCGGGGCTGAAGGCGCCGGCGACCGCCATGTCGAGGGTGAAGCGGTACCAGTCGCGCCAGAGCGCGGCGTCACCGGGATCCGCCGACGCGGCCAGGGCGACGCCCATCTCGTAGGTGTAGCGTCCGCTGGTCTTGATCTCGAGGGCGCTGCCGGTGACCCGGCCCATGACCTGGTAGTTCTCGGCGGATTTGCCGGAGCCGGAGTGGAAACCGATGCTCACGCCGAACTGCCGGCACACGTTCCATTGCGCCTCGATGAGCTGCTGCAGGACGGCGTTGTCGGGATACGGCGTGTTCTTCTGGAAACCGAAAGCGGG
>JBIJDP010000467.1:0-3201 GCA_044344065.1 Opitutaceae bacterium | reverse complement strand
GGGAGCGAAGCGGGCGGGCCGCCCGCGCTCCCAGGAGGGAAATTCACAATTTCAGCCGGGACAGGGCGCCGGCCATGATGCCAAGGCTTTCGTCCGCCTCGGCCGGGGTCATCACGAGGGGCGGCGCCACGCGGACCACGTTGCCATAGACGCCGACGGAACCGATGAGCAGGCCGTGGTTGGCGCAGTCAACAATGAGCGGCTTGATGAGCTCCGGTGCAGGTTCCTTGGTCTGCTTGTCCTTCACCAACTCCAAACCCATGACCAAGCCCTGACCGCGGACGTCACCGAGATACGGGCAGGTGGCGGCCATTTCCTGCAGCCGCGACTTCATGTAGGCGCCCAGCTTGGCGGAATTCTCGACGAGGGGTTCGCGCTCGTAGATGTCGAGCACCGCGCAGACGGCGGCGCTGGAGACCGGGTTGCCGCCGAGCGTGCTCGAGAGCTCGCCCTTGCCGAGGCAGGAGAAGACATCCGACGTCGCGGCCACCGCCGAGACGGGCACACCGCAGCCGATGGCCTTGCCGATGGCGACAATGTCGGGCTTCACGCCCTCGTGCTCCATGGCCCACATCTTGCCGGTGCGGCCGTACGAAGACTGAACTTCATCAAGCGCGAAGAGGAGGCCGCGCGAGCGGATCCACTCCTCCAATTTTTTCAGCCAGCCGGTCGGTGGGAAGATGAAACCGCCCGCACCCTGGTACGGTTCGACCATCACGCCGGCGAGGCTGCCGGTGGAGTTCGCGAGGACGACGGCATCGAGGTGCGCGAAATACTTTTTGAATTCCGGCCCGTCATTGCACCAACCGTAGGGATCGCGGTAGGGATTCGGGAAGGGGACGCGGATGATGCCTGGCACCGTCGGCCCGTAGCCGCGCTTCGGTCCGGCCATGCCGCCCATGGACGCGGCGTGGAACGTGCGGCCGTGGAAGCCGCCCTCGAACGAGAGGATCTCGAACTTGCCGGCCTTGCGCTTGAGCAGGCGGGCCGCCGCCTCGGTGGCGTCGCTGCCGGTCGAGAGAAAGAAGCATTTGTCGAGGTGCGGCGGGAGCGCCTTCACGAGACGTTCCGCGGCGGCGACGCGTTCGACGTTGGCGCACTCGTAGTTGTTCAACAGCCGGGCGGTCGCCTTTTGCGCCGCGGCGACAAGGTGCGGATGGCAGTGGCCGACGCTCGTGACGAGCACGCCGCAGGTCCAGTCGAGGTAAGCGTTGCCGTCCACATCGGTGACGACGCAGCCCCGGGCGTGGTCCCAGACCACGGGCGCCTGGTAGCCGGTGACGTCGGCTTCGTACTTGTGCCACTTCTCCAGCAGCAATTGCCCCTTCGGGCCGGGCAGCGGGCCTTTGACGTGCGTGATATTCATAGTAAGGGATGGAGGAGCCTGTTTGTGTAGGGCCTGTGCTTGCGCAGGGCCGGTTGGACTTTCGCCCGCCATTCGCGGCCTCGCGCAAGCGCGAGCCCTACGTCCAAACCATCGCCTGCAAGCAGGCTCCTACAGATCGGAGTCATGCTCATTTGTTCACGATGCAGCGGGGCGGACGGCCCGCCTGGTGCGCGAGGACATCGTTCATGATGCTCTCGCGGATCTCCCAGCCGGCCTCGGCGGAGGCCCAGCCGATGTGCGGGGTGAGGATCACATTATCGAGTCCGAACAGCGGATGGTCCGTGGGCGGGGGCTCGACGTCGAACACGTCGATCGCCGCACCGGCGATGCGTTTTTCGGCGCAGGCCTTGGCCAGCGCGACCGCATCAACCATCGGGCCGCGCGAGGTGTTCACCAGGTAGGCCGTGGGTTTCATCCACGCGAGCGCCTCGGCATTGACGAGGTGGCGGGTCTCCGGATTCAGCGGCGTGTGGATCGTGATGTAGTCGGAGGTCTCGAACAGTGTCTTCTTGTCGACCCACTGCAGGTCCTTGAACTCGGCCTTCCGCTTGTCGCTAAGATAGGGGTCGGTGCCGATGATCTTCAGGCCAAAGTGCTGCAGCTTGCGGTAAACGCGGCTGCCAATGCGGCCAACGCCGACGATGCCAAGCGTCTTGCCATGCATGCGGTGGATCGGGAAGAGGCCGCCGAAATCCCACTGGCCGGCGGCGCTCGACTTGTCGAGGGTGCGGCGGCTGGCCACGACCTTGCGCGCACAAGCGAAGATCAGGGCGATGGCGTGCTCGGCCACGTCCTCCTTGCAGTAGTCGGGCTGGTAGGCGAAGACGATGCCACGCTTGGTGCAGGCGTCCACATCCACGTTGTCGTACCCGATGCCGTGCCGGATCAGCACCTTGCACTTGGTCAGCTTCGAGACGAGCGAGGCGTCGAACTTGACCATGTTGACGACGATCACGTCGGCATCGGCCACCTTCGCGAGCACCTCGGCCTCGGGTTTGAACTTCAGCTGGTAGGCGGCGAAATCGATGCCGGCCTTGCGGCACTGCTCGGCTTCCCAGTCCAGGTTTTCTTCAATGTAATCGGTGACGACAAGTTTCATAGGAAATCAGTTCTGCTAGGATTTCACCGCGACCCAGCGTTTCTCGGCGGCGGCCTGGTAGACCGCCTCGACCACGCGCAAAGCCGCCACGCCGTCCTCGCCGGTGATCGGGGGTTCGACGCCGGTTCGCACCGCGTCGGCAAACGCCCGGACATACTCCCGGCCCATGTAGCCGGAGTAGCCCTTCACGCCCTCGAGGTTGAACTCCATGCTCCGCACCGGCGAACCACCCATGGCCGGATCATCGCTGCAGATGTTCAAGACGTCCTTCTGGCCCTCGTAGGCCGGCGACCACGACAGGACGCCGCGCGTGCCACGCAGCCCGATGTAGAGTTCGCGTCCGTAGGGATAGCTGTCGGGGACGGTGTAGCTGATATCGAGCGCAAGCATCGTGCCGCGTTTGAACCGCAGGTGCGCGAACGAGTTGTCCTCGATGTCGTAGCGCTGGTTGATCTTCACGTTCTGCCCCGAGACCTCGGTGACTTCGTCCTGGAGGATCCAGCGGAAGAGATCGATCCAGTGGACCCCAAGATTGTAGATCGGACCGCCGCCGGACTTCGCCTTCTCAAGCATCCAAGGCGAGTGGCCGTCCAGGTATCGCGTCAACCGGCCGGCGGCGCACCGCCCCTCCGCGCCAATCACGTCGCCGATGATCCCGCTCGCGACAAGCCGCTTGATCTCCCGGGCCACCGGATGCAGCCGCCAGCAGTAACCC
>JBIJDP010000466.1:0-3203 GCA_044344065.1 Opitutaceae bacterium | reverse complement strand
GCCCCGTTGAAAATGCCGCCGCCAAGCAGGAGGCCGCTGTAGCCCGCCTTCAGGTAGCTGACGCAGTTGAACTCGTCGCCATCGAGCACCACCAGACCGGGCCGCGTTTTCATCGCCGCGACATACAGGTCGCGGCGCGAGTCGGTCTGCGAGCTGTCCTTCACCATCACGAGATTCGGCTCGGTCAGGATCTCGGGCAGCATCGCCTCGGGCAGCGCATGGGGGCTGTGCTTGCCGCGGTCGTAGAGGCCCATCGGCAGCACGCTGTGGCGCGCGATCTCCCGGTAATGGGCGAGTTTCCGCTCCGGCGTGCCGTTGAGGAAAAACCACGGCGCATCCACCACCGCGATCTCCGCCCCCCAGGCCGCCGCCTGCTCGATGTTGGCGAGGACGCGGCCGGCGGAGTTGTCCGTCACCTGCAGCGCCACGCGCAAGCGGCCGGCGGAAGCCGCCACCGTCGTGCGGGTCAGGGTCTCCTTGTCGTCGGCCCGCAGCCAGGGCCCCTCGCCGCAGGTGCCGCCCAGCATGACGCCGGTCACCCCGAGCTTGAGGTGATGCTCGACCAGGCGGCCGATCGAGGCGGCATCGAGCCGGCGCGCGGCATTGAGGGGCGTGGGCGTCGCCGACCAGACGCCACCGGTGACAGGGATTTTGCTCATGTGTCCGTCCATTGCGGCCGAACCGTTCCGCATTTAAAGCATGGCCTGCTTGTCAAATAATGTGACAAGCTGCCCGAATCATGACCGCGCATGCCGCCCCCCTGCCCTTCCGCCGCCGCAGCCTGGTCGAGCAGGCCGCCCAGGCGCTGCGCAGCGCCCTGCTTGACGGCACACTACCCGACCCGCTCCCCGGTGAGCACACCCTCTCGGCCCAACTCGGCATCAGCCGGCCGACGCTGCGCTCCGCCCTCGCCATCCTAGCGCGCGAAGGCCTGCTCGCAGCCGCCCGCGGCCGGCGCACCCGGTTGAACCGCGGACGACTTAGCCCGGGCGCCCGGGCCGGCCAGCCGCTGGTCTGCATCGTGAGCCCGCAGGCCCGCAGCGTCATTCTCCCCGACGAGCACCCGGTGCTGCTGCAACTGCACGCCCGCTTCGCCGCCAACGGCATCGCCTGGGAGGAGGTGTTCGACCGCAAGCTTGCCGGTCCGCGGCCCGAAGCCCGGCTGCGCGAACTTGCGGCCCGCCATCCCCGCGCCTGCTGGCTCATGCTCGCCTCGACCGCGCCCATGCAGCGCTGGTTTGCCCAGTCCGGCCTGCCGGCCCTGGTGCTCGGCTCGTGCCACGCCGCCATCCGGTTGCCGTCCATTGACATCAACTACCGCGCGATGGGCTGGCACGCCGCCGGGGTCATGCTCAAGCACGGGCACCGGCATCTCGCCCTGGTGCTGCCCGCCCAACCGCTCGCGGGCGACCTCGCCTGCGTGGAGGGCGTCCACGCCTACCTCGCCCAGGCCGCGACTCCCACCAAACTGATCGAGGTCAATGCCGGTCCCGACCCGCGCACCCTGCGATTGAAACTCGACCGCATGCTGGCGCTGACCGACCGGCCCACCGCCATTTTCTGCCTGATGCAAAGCCACGCGCTCACCACCCTCCTCCACCTGCTCGAGCAGGGCAGGCGCCTCCCCAATGACATTTCACTGATCGCCCGCGATCTCCATGCCCTGCTTGAGTCCGCGATGCCTGATCTGGCCCATTACAGCCGGCCCGTGAACCGCCTGTCCGCCCGCGCCCTCCGGCTGACCCAGGCCCTCCTCGCCGGTCGCTCCGTGCCGGCCCAGCCCAGCCTCATCAACCCCGTGTTCCTCCCCGGCCGCACGCTGGCCTCAGCCAACGGAAGGTAAGCCCAAGCCCCCCCGACCCCATCTCCTTCCTCTTTATCTTTCTCCGGCTCGAAAAATCCCCATCCCCATGCTGATCTCACGCAGAGACGCCGAGCGCGCGGAGTGACTGAAGGTCTTCTCTGCGCTCTCCGCGTCTCCGCGTGAGACTCATGTTTGGGATTCCCTCCTCACCCCTTCGGCACGGCGATGCACTCGATCTCGAAGTGCAGCACCTCGGGCAGGCAGCCGGTGAGCGTGGTGCGGGCGGGATACGGCGCGGTGAAAAATTCACGGTAGAGCTGGTTGTAGCGGTCCACGTTGGCCGGATCGCGCACGTAGGCGCGCACCTGCACGACGTGCGCCAGGTCGCTGCCGCAGGTGACGAGCACCTTGCGCATGTTTTCCACGGACCGCCGGAACTCGGCGTCAAAGGTGTCGCGGATGATGTTGCCCTTCTCGTCCACCGACGCCTGGCCGGAGACGAAGATCAGGTCGCCTACGCGGGTGGCCGGGCTGAACGGCCGGTGGGAAACCGGGGTGTCCTTGTCGCGGGGATATTGGATGGTCGTGCTCATGATGAAGCACTTATCAAGCGCCGCCGTGCCGGGTTAGTCCAACTGTTTTGGTTGCCCAATCTCCGCCTCACCGGCAACAACGGGCAACCTCACGCCTCGCCAGCCCGGATAGTTGTGCGGACGAAGTTCATGAAAAAGCACCTGCTGATTCTTTTGCTCGCAGCCTGCGCCACCGCCTTGCGCGCCGCCCCACTCGTGATCAAGGCGCCGTTGGCCGAAGCTCGCGCCGCCGTCGCCGCGCTCAAGGCGCGCGGCCCGCTGCCCGCCGGCGGGGTCGTCGTTGAGATACCCGGCGGGGTTTATCCGCTCGACGCCACGATCGCACTCACCGCCGCGGATGGGGGCACCGCCGCCGCACCGGTGGTCTGGCGCGCGGCCGGCGGCACCCGGGTCATACTGACCGGCGGCCACGCGGTCACCGGTTGGAAACCCGTCACCGATCCCGCGGTTTCCGCCCGGCTACACCCGGCCAGTCGCGCCCATATTCTCGCGTCCGACCTCCGTGCCGCCTGCCTGACCGACTACGGTCAAATTGAACAGCGCGGTAATCCCGGACTGGAACTCTTCTTTGCCGGCCGGCGCATGCCGCTCGCCCGTTACCCCAACCAAGGGTGGCTGCTCGTCGCCGGTGTGCCGCAGACGGGTCCGAAACGGTTCCATGAAGGGCTCGACCGGGAACGGCGGTTCGACGATGTCCCGGTGGGGCGACATAACGGACGCATCGCCTACGCCGAAGACCGGCCCGCCCAATGGGCGCCGAGCGACGATATCTACGTGCATGGCTATTGGACCTGGGATTGGAGCGA
>JBIJDP010000015.1:0-11396 GCA_044344065.1 Opitutaceae bacterium | reverse complement strand
GCCCGTGCCGGCCGGCTCCGCACTGGGTGTCCGCCTTCGATGGCGAGATTCCCGGCCCGTGGTCGCGCTGGGCCACGGTCTGGCGGCACGCCGTGGTCATGCCCACCGACGAATATCTCAATCCGCACAGCAACTTCTTCTTCTGGTGAACATCATGAACGCAATGAATCCCGTCCGCGCGCAAGCCCTGCTGCAAATCCGTGATGTCCTGATCGGCGTGGGGCCGGCCGCCGCGGTGCAGGCCACCCGGAACGCCTTCGAGGCGGGGCGCATCGATGCCCGCGACGTGCCCGAAGTGTATCTGGCCCTGCGGGCGCGTTCGCGGAGTTTTCTTGAGGAATTGAGCAAGCACGCCCCGGGGGATTCGCGATTTCCCTTTGCGCCCGCATGAACGACGGCCTGACCAAGACGGAGCTGGCCTTGCTGGAGGCCTTGCAACGGGAGCGTCTCCTGTTGCAGCAGCGCGACTGGGTGAGCGGCATCATCCTGCACGAGCTTTCGAATGCGGTGACGGTGCTGGGCGGGAGCGCGGAACTGCTGGGCACCTCGTCGCCGGGTTCGATGGCGCACAACCTCGCCCTGCTGAAGTTGCAGCAGGGTTCTGGGACCCTCGGCCAGTTGATCGCCGGGCTGCGCGAGCTGATCGACAGCACCGGGGCGCCGCCGGAATACAGCGAAGTGGAAATGTCCGCCTATGTGCGGGGCCTGGTCGCCGACCCGCTGTTGCTGGACAGCAACAGTTCGCGGCGGATCAATCTCGTGGTCCGCGAGCGGGATCCCAAATGGCGGATATCCACCCGGCTGATGCGCCACGCCCTGGGCAACATCCTGCGCAACGCGCTGCGTTACAGTCCGCCGGCGCAGTCCATCACCGTAACCATCGGGGGACGCCGCGCCCGGCGCTGGATTCACGTGGTGAATCGCGGCCCAAAGATTCCCGAGGTCGTGCTGTCGCGGTTGTTCATTCCCGGCAAGAAACATGCGACCGGGGGAATGGGCCTCGGGCTTTACATCGTCCAGACCTGCGCGGAGCGCATGGGTGGACGGCTGGTTTTCGGCACCACCAATCGTGCCACGGTTTTTTCCATCCTGATGGAGGATCCGGCGGAAACGAACCTGGCGGTCATGGCGACGACAGGCCTCGCTTCATAGGCCGGCGGGTGCCGGCGCGGCGGCTGGCCAGAGGTGCTTCTTGAAAGGGTTAGTCACCCTAATATGCACGCGACTGCTCGGGCTGTTCGGGACGCGCCCTTTACATTCGTGCAGCGATTTGACTTACAACAGCCCGGCGGCATTACCCCAACCGTCAAACTCCACCTGTCTAATGAGTCTCCTCGCGAATCTCTTCTGTTCTTCCATTGGCCGGAAAATCCTCATGGCTCTCACCGGCCTCATTTTGGTGGGATTCGCCTTCGGTCACCTGGTCGGCAACCTCCAGATTTTCTCCCATCCCGACAAAATCAACGGGTACGCGGTGTTCCTGCACCAGACCGGCCCGCTGCTCTGGGTGGCCCGGCTCGGCCTGCTGGCCGCCGTGGGCATCCACATCTGGGCGGCGACGATGCTGACCCTGGAGAACAAGCGCGCCCGCGGGCCCGAGGCCTACGCGGTGAAGACCTGGATCCGCGCCTCGGTGGCCTCGCGCTACATCCGTTGGACGGGATATGTGGTGCTGGCATTCATCATTTACCATCTGGCGCATTTCACCCTTGGGTCGACGCATCCGAGCGACTTCAAGGACCAGTATCCGTACGTGCTGACCCACGATTACACGGTCATGGGGTTCAGGGCCGTGGCCGCGGGCGCGGAGGTTCCGAATGTCTACCTCATGGTCTACCGCGGGTTTGAGAGCGCGCCGGTGGCGATTTTCTACATGATCGCCGTCGGCCTCCTGTCGCTGCATCTTCTCCACGGCGTGGACAGCCTGTTCCAGACGCTGGGCCTGCGTTCCGCGACCTGGTCCAACTGCCTGCGTCGCATCGTGGCGCTGTTATGCATCGCCTACTTTCTGGGCAACCTCGCCATTCCCGGTGCGATCCTGACCGGCGTGCTCAAGCCCCATCCGGCGGCCCAGGTGCATCAAACCGCGAACGTGCAAAACTGATTTTCCGCCATGGCCAATCTCGATTCCAAGATTCCCTCCGGTCCGCTCGCCGACAAATGGCGCAAGCACAAGACGGAGATCAAGCTCGTCAACCCGGCCAACAAGCGGAAGTACGAGGTCATCGTGGTGGGGGCCGGCCTCGCCGGTTCATCCGCCGCCGCCACGCTCGCGGAGCTGGGGTACAAGGTGAAGTGCTTTGTCTTCCATGACAGCCCGCGCCGGGCCCACTCCATTGCCGCGCAGGGCGGCATCAACGCCGCCAAGAACTACCAGAACGACGGTGATTCGGTGCACCGCCTTTTCTACGACACCATCAAGGGCGGCGACTATCGCGCCCGCGAGGCCAACGTCCACCGGCTCGCCGAGGTCTCGGTCAACATCATCGACCAGTGCGCCGCGCAGGGCGTGCCCTTTGCCCGCGAATACGGCGGTCTCCTCGCCAACCGTTCCTTCGGCGGCGCCCAGGTTTCCCGCACCTTTTACGCGCGCGGCCAGACGGGCCAGCAGCTGCTCCTCGGGGCCTATTCCGCCCTGTCCCGCATGATCGGCGCCGGCGGCGTCGAGATGCACGCCAACTCCGAGATGCTCGACCTCGTCGTCGTCGACGGCCACGCGAAGGGCGTCATCATCCGCAATCTCAACACCGGCGCCATCTCCCGGCATTCGGCCGACGCCGTGATCCTCGCCACCGGCGGCTACGGCAACGTCTTCAACCTCTCGACCTACGCCCGCCAGTCCAACGCCACCGCCATCTGGCGCGCCTACAAGCGCGGCGCCTGCTTCGCCAATCCCTGCTACACGCAGATCCATCCGACCTGCATTCCGGTGAGCGGCGACTACCAGTCAAAGCTCACGCTGATGTCCGAGTCACTCCGCAACGACGGCCGCATCTGGGTGCCGAAGAAGAAGGAGGACGCGAAGAAGAATCCCGCCGACATTCCCGAGGCGGACCGCGATTATTACCTTGAGCGCATTTATCCCAGCTTCGGCAATCTCGCCCCGCGCGACGTTTCCTCCCGGGCGGCCATGCGCATGTGCGAGGAAGGCCGCGGGGTCGGCGAGACCGGACTCGGCGTGTACCTGGATTTCGCCGACGCCATCAAGCGCCTCGGCGAGCCCGCGGTGCGCGAGCGCTACGGCAATCTCTTCGACATCTACCACGAGATCACCGCCGAGAACGCCTACAAGACGCCGATGCGCATCTTCCCCGCCGTCCATTACACCATGGGCGGCCTCTGGGTGGACTATAACCTGATGTCCAACGTCCCCGGGCTCTTCGTGCTCGGCGAGGCCAACTTCTCCGACCATGGCGCCAACCGGCTCGGCGCCTCCGCGCTGATGCAGGGTCTGGCGGACGGTTACTTCGTCATCCCGTACACCATCGGCGATTACCTCGCGCAGCAGAAGCCCGGCTCGCGCCCGGCGACCGACCGCGCGGAGTTCAAGTCGGCCGAGGACAACATCAACGGCCTCACCCGCCGCCTGCTCGACAACAAGGGCAAGGAGCCGGTCAGCCATTTCCACAAGCGCCTCGGCAAGATGCTGTGGGAACACTGCGGCATGGCCCGCAACAAGGCCGGCCTCGAGAAGGCGCTGCAGCTGATCCCCTCCCTGCGCGAGGAGTTCTGGGCCGACGTCAACGTCCCCGGTTCCGCGGAGACGCTCAACCAGTCGCTCGAGCAGGCCGGACGCGTGGCCGACTTCCTCGAACTCGGCGAACTCCTGTGCCGCGACGCCCTTACCCGCGAGGAGAGCTGCGGCGGCCATTTCCGCGAGGAACACCAGTATCCCGACGGCGAATGCAAACGCGACGATGCGAACTACGGCCACGCCGCCGCCTGGGAGTACCAGGGCGAGGGCAAGGCGCCGCTGCGCAACGTCGAGCCGCTCAACTACGAGTTCACCAAGATGAGCGTGCGCTCCTACAAGTAAGCCCGAGGAATCCACCATGGTTGCTGAAAACACCTCCAAGAAATCCTTCTCCGTCACGCTCCGCGTCTGGCGCCAGGCCGGTCCGGCCGCCCCGGGCAGGTTCGTCGATTACCCGGCGTCCAATGTGAGCCCGGACATGTCGTTCCTCGAGTTGCTCGATGTCGTGAACGACCGGCTCACCATTGAGGGCGGGGAGCCGATCGCCTTTGCGCACGACTGCCGCGAGGGCATCTGTGGCACCTGCTCCTGCACCATCAACGGCAAGCCGCACGGCCCCGGCGAAGGCATCGCCACCTGCCAGCTCTACATGCGCACGTTTGCGGACGGCGATGTCATCATCGTCGAGCCGTTCCGCGCCCGGGCTTTCCCGCTGGTGAAGGACCTCATCATTGACCGCAGCGCCTTCGACCAGATCCAGCAGGCCGGCGGCTTCATCTCCGTGCGCACCGGTGCGGCGCCCGACGCCAATTCCATTCCCGTGCCGAAGGGCGATGCCGATCTGGCGATGGACGCGGCGGCCTGCATCGGCTGCGGCGCCTGCGTGGCGGCTTGCAAGAACTCGAGCGCGATGCTCTTCGTCGCGGCCAAGGTTTCGCAATTCGCCCTGCTCCCGCAGGGCCAGCCCGAGCGCGACTCCCGCGTGCTCAACATGGTGGCGAAGATGGATGAACTCGGGTTCGGCAGTTGCACCAACCAGTATGAATGCAGCGCGGCCTGCCCGAAGCTCATCAGCCACGATTTCATCGCGCGGATGAACCGCGACTATCTCGTGGCGAGCCTGAAATCGGCTTTCGCACCCGTCTCCAGCGCGAGCGGCGGCGGGGCCGGTTGAAGCCGGACGAGTTCACAGTTTCCAGGCGCGGTCGCGAGACCGCGCTTTTTTTTGGCGGCGCTGTAACTAATCACGGCACGGGGGGTATTCATGCCAACAACAACTTCACCCCCATGAAAACACTCATCAATTCAATCCTCGGTCTCACGCTCTGCGTCCTGACTGCTGCGACTTTCATCAACGCCGAGGTGGCCTGCGCCATCCTGGCCGCCGCCGGCATCCTCACCATCGCGGTGAACGATTACACCGCCCGGCGCCACGTCGGTCCCGGGCTGGCGGCCTGAGCTCCGTCAGTTTCCACTCGAAGCGGCCCCTGCCTTGCGGCGGGGGTCGCTTTTTTGTTTCATTGGACGGCGGCGCCGAGGGCCTGCAGGTCGAGCGTGCCCTGGGTCTTGACGGGCATCTTGAGGTCGTTGTCGCCTTCGCGGGTGATGATGACGCTGTCGAGGCGGTAGGAGATGGTCGTCTTGCCCCGCATGGCGAGCACCTGCTGGACGAGGGCCAGATTCTCCAGCATCAGGGTGACGTCGCGCGTGGTCGTGCTGAGCGGCGGTAGACCGAAGGACTGGTTGTTCACGGCTTTGCCGACGTAAGAGCCGTTGAGGTAAAGCTTGTGCGTCGTACCGGTAAAGCCGAAGGGATTGATGTTCTCGTTCACGAATCGCAGCGTGAGCACCGCCTGCGATTCGAGCAGCGTGCCACCGGCGGGTTTCAGATCCACGACCGTGACGGTGATTTCACCGAGTTTCGACTGCAGGTTCTGGCAGCCGGAGAAAAGGAGAACACAGGCGCACAGCAAGGGGAGCAGGCGGGATAATTTCATGGGCGGCAGCATGAGCAGGGCCCGACCGGGACCGCAAGGCCGACGGTGAACTATCGTCCTGGAGGAGTGACGGGGCCGCGCAAGGTGCGAATGCGGCGAGCGAATGGCGTACTGCGGCACCGGCCCGGCTCAGCCGAACCGATGCAGTCGGCGCTGGACCGCCACCATTTTTGCAAAACCGAAAGGTGTTACCGGTAGGCCGCCAGCTTGCTGGCGCACTCAGAGCGGGAGCAAGCTCCCGGCCGGCCCGTCGACTGTCTCGATACGGGTCAGAACGTGGAGAGGGCGCGGGCGCTCTCCACCACCACCCAGGTGCAGCCGGCACCGATCAGCAGGTAGAGAGCCTGGCGGGCCAGGCGGCGTCCCCGCAGCACTGTGTCATGAAAATCCGTGTCCAGCGTCTTGCGGTTGTTTTGGGCCAAAAAGCTCACAAATCGCGGATTGCGAATCTGTCCCTGCGCACCGCGGGACAGTCCGGAACGGACAGCGGGACGGTGCAGGAGGTTGAGCAGGATGCGAAGCACAGTGGGGTCATATCGCAAATTTGGGGTGGTTTTTTCAAGGGGAAACTCGCTACGTAGGGTGGTTTCACGTTTTTTTCTCCACGTCTACCATGCACCATTTTCACTACACCGGGCCTGATCTGCACTGTGAATCCGTTGATCTGGCGGCGGTCGCAAAGCTCTACGGCACGCCGACCTATGTCTACAGTGCGGGGACGATGGCGGACAACTTCAACCGGTTGCAGCGCGGTTTCGACGGCGTGGACCTGCAGATTTGCTATGCGGTGAAGGCCAATTCCAACCTGGCCGTATTGCGCCACTTCGCGAATCTCGGCGCCGGGTTCGACCTCGTGAGCGGCGGTGAAATCAAGCGGGTGCTGGCGGCCGGCGGCGACGTGAAGTCCAGCGTCTTCGCCGGCGTGGGCAAGACCGAGGAAGAGATCCGGCTGGCCCTGGAAAGCGAAATTTACGCGCTGCATGTTGAAAGCGAGCCCGAGTTGGCGCGCATCAACCATGTCGCCGGCCAGCTGGGCGTCCGTGCACCCATCGCCATCCGCATCAATCCCGACGTGGATGCCCTCACCCACGCCAAGATCACCACCGGCAAGAGTGACAACAAGTTCGGCATCCCGCTGCGGCACGCTGCGGCCGCCTACGAAGCCGCGGCCAAGCTGAAGAACATCCGGATCCAGGGTGTGCAGATGCACATCGGTTCGCAACTGACCGAGGCCGGCCCTTACCTGGAGGCGGTGGAAAAGCTCGCGCCCCTGGCGATGCAGTTAAAGGCGACCTATGGCATCACTTGCTTCTCCATCGGCGGCGGCCTGGGCATCGTGTACCAGGATGCGCTCGCCAGCGGCCAGCCCGCCTGGTGGGAGGCGCTGCCGGCCGACCGCCGGCCCCTGACCCCGGAAAGCTACGGCGCCCTGCTGGCGCCGTTGCTCGCGCCCCTCGGCCTCAAGGTGATGCTGGAGCACGGCCGTTTCATGGTCGGCAACGCCGGGGTGCTGCTGACGCGGGTGGAGCACCTGAAGCGCGGGGCGGGCCGGAATTTTCTCATTGTGGACGCCGCCATGAACGACCTGGTGCGTCCGGCCATGTATGACAGCTACCACGAGATCGTGCCGCTGCACCGCGACTCGTCCCGGCGGGCGCTCACCGCCGACATTGTCGGTCCCGTGTGCGAGAGCGGGGACCGCTTTGCCCAGGGCCGCCAGATTCAGGAAGTGGGCGAGGGCGAGCTCATCGCCCTCATGAGCGCCGGGGCCTACGGGTACGTGATGGCCAGCCGTTACAATACCCGCGGGCTGCCCGCCGAGGTGCTGGTGCAGGGCAGCATGTTCGAACTCGTCAACGCCCGCGAAACCTTCGCCCAGATCACCGCCCAGGAAAAGGTCCCGGCGTTCCTGCAGTAGTCCGCGACCGGGATGAAAATTAGCCGTGCCCAATGCTGAATTCCGTGGTTAACACCCTCCCATGAACTTCGTGGTCATCGGTGCCGGAGCCTGGGGCACCGCTTTTGCCGTGCACCTCGCCCGCAACGGGCGGGTGGTCACACTCCTGCCGCGCCGGCCGGAGCAGGTGGCGGCCATGACCGCGGGCCGGGAGAATGCCGAGTATCTGCCGGGGATCGCCTTGCCCGGCAATCTGCGCATCGGGGCCGAGCTCGCCCCGGCCCTGGCGGACACCGATGTGGTGTTGCTGGCTTGCCCCTCGCAGGTTTTGCGGGAGACCAGTCTCCGGCTGAAGGCGGGCCTGCCCGCGAAGCCGCGGCTGCAATTTGTGATCAGCCTGGCCAAGGGGCTTGAACTTGGCACCCACCTGCGGCCTTCCCAGGTCATGGCCGAGGTCCTGCCCGATGTGCTCGTGGGCTCGATCACCGGACCGACCAACGCCGCCGAGGTTGCACGCGGATTGCCGGCGGCGATGGTGCTCGCGGCGGTGCGTGATAGCGCCTGCGTCGCCGAGGTGCAGGCCGCCCTGAGCGGCACCACGCTGCGGGTTTACACGAGCACCGACCTCGCCGGGGTCGAGTTCGGCGGCTGCCTGAAAAACATTTACGCCATCGCGGCCGGGTGCTGCGACGGGTTGAAACTGGGCGACAACTCCAAGGCGGCACTGCTCACGCGGGCCCTCACCGAGATGGTGCGCGTGGGCACGGCGCTCGGCGCCCGGGCCGAGACGTTTTACGGCCTCAGCGGATTTGGCGACCTCGTGGCCACCTGCCATGGGGCCTGGAGCCGCAACCGCGAATTCGGCCAGCGCATTGGCGAGGGGGCGAACGCGGCCGGGCTCATTGCCCACCGCAAGACCGTGGTCGAGGGCTACAAGACCGCCGCGGCCTTTGCGGATCTTTGCGTCGAACGGGGCATCGAGGCGCCGATCCTGCGCGAGGTGCACGCCATCCTGTACAAGGGCAAGGCGCCAGCCGCCGTGATCGCGGCGCTCATGACCCGCGGGCTCAAGAGCGAGTAGCGGATTCAGCCGGAACGATGCAGCCGGCGAGTAGGCCGGGAGCTTGCTCCCGCTCTGAGCGCGCCAGCAAGCTGGCGGCCTGCCCGAAACATTTTTCGGTTTCGCAACCATCGAGGCGATTCAGTGCCGACTGCATTGTTCCGTATCGGTCGCCGGGCTTGCACTGCCCGGACTTTTGCCTTTCACGTCTCCCCGCCCCATGAGCTTACCCCACGACGCCGCGGCCCTGGACCGCAAACACAAGCTGGTCATCTTTGCTTCATCCCTCGGTACGGTCTTCGAGTGGTATGACTTTTATATCTACGGCACCCTGGCCGTGTTTTTCGGGAAGCTGTTCTTCCCCCCGGGCAATGAGACCGCCGGCTTTCTCGCCAGTCTCGCGCTGTTTGGCGTGGGCTTTTCGGTGCGGCCGTTCGGGGCGCTCGTGTTCGGCCGCATCGGCGACTTGGTCGGCCGCAAGTACACCTTCCTCGTCACGATCCTCGTGATGGGCCTTTCGACCGCCCTCGTCGGCGTGCTGCCGACCTACGAAAAGATCGGCTTTCTCGCCCCGATCATCCTCGTGGTGCTGCGGCTCGCGCAGGGTCTCGCCTTGGGCGGCGAATACGGTGGCGCCGCCACCTATGTGGCCGAGCATGCCCCGCACGGGAAGCGCGGGGCCTACACGAGCTGGATCCAAACGACGGCCACCCTGGGCTTCTTTCTCTCGCTCGCGGTGATCCTCGGCCTCCGTCAGATCATGAGTCCCGAGAGTTTCGCGAGCTGGGGCTGGCGCATTCCGTTCCTGGTCTCAATCATCCTCCTCGGAGTCTCGGTTTTCATCCGCCTGAAGCTCGAGGAGTCGCCCGTCTTCGCCGAGATGAAGGCGCAGGGGAAGCACTCGACCGCGCCGCTCACCGAGAGCTTCGCCCGCTGGCCCAATGCCCAGCTGGTGCTGCGCGCGATTTTCGGCGCCACCGCCGGACAGGGGGTGGTGTGGTATGCCGGCCAGTTTTACGTGCTGTATTTCCTCAGCTCCACGCTCAAGGTGGACTACGTCAACACGTACCTGCTCGTGGCCGCCTCGCTCCTGATCGGCACCCCGTTCTTCATCGTTTTCGGCCGGCTTTCCGACCGCATCGGCCGCAAGAAAATCATGCTCACCGGCTGCCTGCTGGCCGCGCTCACCTACGTGCCGATTTTCCGCGGCCTCACGCAAGCCGCCAATCCCGCGCTGGCCGAGGCCATGTATCGCACCCCCGTCGTCCTGCACACGACCGAGTACCGCAACACCGTCGAGCTCGCGGTCGCCGCGTTGGGCGACGCCGCCCGCAAGATCATCCTGCCGAGCAAGGTGGTCACGGAGACCGACCAGGCCCGCAACTTCCTCAATGCCCGCGGCGTGCCCTTCACGCTCGCCCCCACGCGGCCCGAGGCCCCGCTGGTCCTCGATGTCGGCGGACTGACCACCGTGAAGGGCTTCGATGCGCAGGCCTATGAAGCCGCGCTGCTGCCGGCCGGCTATCCCAAGTCCGCCGACCCCGCCGCCATCAACAAACCCGCGGTAATCGGGTTGCTCTCCATCCTGATGATCTACGTCACCATGGTCTATGGGCCGATTGCGGCGTTCCTGGTCGAGTTGTTTCCCACCCGCATCCGCTACACCTCGATGTCGCTGCCCTACCACATCGGCAACGGCTGGTTCGGCGGCTTCCTGCCGCTGATCGCGGCGTCGATCGTGGTCTTCACCGGCGACATCTACGCGGGCCTTTGGTATCCCATTGGCATTGCGCTGATGACCTTCCTCGTCGGCGCGCTGGTGCTGCCGGAGACGAAGGATAACGACATCGACGGCTGAGGCTCGCCGCCGGCGGGCGGTGAATGAACACGCGGATTTCCGAGAATTGAACTGGCATGGCCGCGTTCGCCTCACTCACCATGCCGGGCGCTGCCGGACCTATGACGCGGGGACAGTCTCCGCGCCCTGCCGCGCAACATTTCCGTCCCCATGACCTTCTTCGGCCTGCACTGGATTGATGCCTCAATTCTCTTTGCCTACATCATCGCGGTTCTCGTGATCGGCAAGGTCCTCGCCCACGGGGTGAAGGGCGAGAGCGACTTCTTCCTCGGCGGCCGGTCTCTCGGCAAGTGGTTCCAGTTTTTCCTGAGCTTCGGCAACATGACCGATCCCGGCCAGGCCACCACGACGTCCAGTTCCGTCTACCGGCAGGGCGCCGGCGGCGCCTGGCTCGCGCTCATCACGCTGTTCCTCACGCCCTACTATTGGTTCAGCAACGTCTGGTTCCGCCGCGTGCGGCTCACGACCATGGCGGATTTGTTCGAGGATCGTTTCGGCCGCCGCTTCCTCGCCACGCTGTATGCGATCACGACCATCCTGATGGCCGTGGTGGGCATCGCCGGCGGCAATGTCGTGGCGCTGAAAACCCTCCAGCCGATGATGGTCAAGGCCGAGGCGATCTACACGCCCGCCGAGAAGCAGATGGTGGCCGACTACCATGAGTTCACGGCGCTCCGCAAACAGCGGCTGGTCGCCGCACTGCCGGTCGAATCCGCCGCCCGCTACGAGGTGCTCAAGGGTTACTACGATCACGGTCACCTGCAGCCCTATGTGACCTACCTCAAGCCGATCCAATTCTACCTCGTGACCTCCACCCTGGTGGCCGTGTTCGTGATGCTTGGCGGCCTGAAGGCCTCGGCGGTGGTGGATGCGCTGCAGGCCATTCTCGT
>JBIJDP010000029.1:0-10114 GCA_044344065.1 Opitutaceae bacterium | reverse complement strand
CTACTTCACCGGCACGGCCAACACCACGAACCAGGCCCTCGACACGCGGCTGACGCTGAACAAGGACGAGAAGTTCACGACCGACCTGAAGGTGGAATACGCCATCAGCAAGTACGTGTCGGCCTACTTCCTCGTGCGCAACATCACCAACAGCGCCCGCGAGGAGTTCCTCCGCGGCTATCTCCCGCAATACCAGAACGTCGTGCTGCCGTACCGTTACTTCGAGTTCGGCGAGCCGCACTATACGCTCGGCTTCCGCGGAAAGTTCTAACCCGTCAGATCCGAACCTTGCCGCCCGGACTGTCCGGTCCGGGTGGCACGGCTCATCACCGGTTCGCGGGTTGGCTCCCACCGCCCGCGGGCCCTAGCTTCCTCTTGGCATGCAAACGCACGAAAGCGCCTTCTCCCGTCTTGCCGGCGGCCTCCCGCCCGGGGCCCTGCGCGACGAATTTCTCATCACCGGCCTCTTCCGGCCCGGCGAAATTTCCCTCCATTGGTGGGAGACGGACCGCACGGTGGTCGGCGGCATCTGCCCGGCCGCGGTGCCGCTCGCGCTCGGCCGTCCCGACGCTCTGCGGGCCGACTATTTCCTGGAGCGGCGCGAGGCCGGCATCCTCAACCTCGGCGGTCCCGGGACGGTGCGCACGGACGGCGCGGAGTACGCACTCGGGCACCTCGACGCGCTCTACCTCGGCCGCGGCGTGAAGGACGTGACCTTCGCCTCGGTGGATGCCGCCAACCCGGCGCGCTACTATCTGCTGAGCTATCCCGCCCACACGGCCTACCCGACGCGCCACGTCGCCTTCCGGTCCGTCGAGGGCACCCGCCTCGGCCAGCGCGACAGCGCCAACGAGCGCACGCTCCGCAAGCTCATCCACCCCGGCGCCTTCCCGACCTGCCAGCTCGTCATGGGCGTGACCCGCCTCGAGCCCGGCAGCGTCTGGAACACCATGCCGCCGCACACGCACCTCCGCCGCTCGGAGGTTTACCTGTACTTCGACGTGCCCCCGGGCCACGCGGTCTTCCATTTCATGGGCCGGCCCGCCGAGACCCGCCACCTCGTGGTGCGCGACGGCGAGGCCGTCCTCTCGCCGCCGTGGTCCATCCACTCCGGCGTCGGCACGGCCAACTACAGCTTCGTCTGGGGCATGGGCGGTGAAAACCAGGAGTTCACCGACATGGATCCCGCCCCCGTCGACGCCCTGCGCTAGGATCAAGCATGCACGATTCATTTTGGTTTCCCGAGGTATTGGGTAGCGCCCGGCCTCCGGACGGGCGGTTCGGCGTGCGCATGCCATTCGCGGCCCGCCGGGACGCCGGGCCCGGCCCAATACCACTTCCATCATGACCGCCGCCTCCGACCGCTTCCGACTCGACGGCCTCACGGCCATAGTCACCGGCGCCTCGCGCGGCCTCGGGGCCGCGATGGCCCAGGCCCTCGCCGTCGCCGGAGCCGACCTCGTGCTCGTCGCGCGCGGTCGCACCACTGCCCTGCAAAAGTCCATCGCCGCCGCCGGCCGGCGCAGCGTGGCCGTCGCCGCGGATGTGGGCGACCCCGGCGCCGCCGCGCAGATCGTGGCCGCCGCCTATGCCGAATTCGGCCGGGCCGACATCCTCGTCAACAACGCCGGCATCATCCGCCGGGCCCCGCTCCTCGAATTCACGGAGGCCGACTGGAGCGACGTGCTCCGCACCAATCTCGACGGCGCCTTCCGCCTGAGCCAGCGCTTCGCCGTGGAGGCCGTCGCCCGGAAACGCCCCAGCAAGATCATCAACATCGCCTCCATGCTCTCCTTCCAGGGCGGAGTGCGCGTGGTCTCCTACACCGCCTCCAAGAGCGCCCTCGCCGGGCTCACCCGGGCCATGGCCAACGAACTCGCCGCGTCGGGCATCAACGTCAACGCCATCGCCCCCGGCTACATGGCCACCGACAACACCGCCGCGCTCCGGGCGGACGCCGCCCGCAACCAGTCCATTCTCGATCGCATCCCCGCCGGCCGCTGGGGGCAGCCGGAGGATCTCGCCGGCGCGGTTGTCTTTCTGGCTTCGCCGGCTTCCAATTACGTCCACGGCATCACCCTGCCGGTCGACGGCGGCTGGCTCGCCCGTTAATCCCCATTCCCCATGCACGCATTCCGCCTGGCCTGGCTTTTTCTGGTCTCCGGCGTGTTGACCGGCCTGTGCGCCGGCAAGCTCACCGTCACGGTCACGCATGACCTGCCGTCCGCCCGTCCAGCCGAGACGATCACTGTGCCTTGGGCCGATGTGAACCGCGCCCTGCCCGGAGCCCTGCTCCAGCGCATCGCGGTCAAGGATGCCGCGGGTCGCGTGCTGCCCTATCAGGTCACCAACGTCGCCCCGCAGGCCAAGGATCCCAAGGACGAGGGCATCGCGTACGGCGAACTCATTTTCCAGCATGACTTCGCCGCCGGCGAGCAGTCCGCCACTTTCACGGTTGAGACCACCGACACCGTTGCACCGGTTTTTCCGACCAAGGCCTTCGCCCGTTATGTCGCCGAGCGCCTCGACGACTTTGCGTGGGAAAACGACCGCATCGCCCACCGTACCTACGGTCCTGCCCTGGCCGCGCCCGCCGTTCCCGGCTCCGGCAAGGAAGTGCTCGTCACCAGCGGCCTCGACGTGTGGTGCAAGCGCGTCAGTTATCCGATCGTCGACCGCTGGTACAACAAGGGCCACGACCACTTTCACAAGGACGAGGGCGAGGGCATGGACCTGTATCAGGTCGGTCCCTCCCGCGGTTGCGGCGGCACCGGCATCTGGGATGGCACGCGCCTCCATGTCGGCCGCAATTACCAGTCGTGGCGCATCCTCGCCAATGGTCCCGTCCGCACGCAGTTCGAGCTGATCTACGACACGTGGATGGCCAACGGCACCATCGTCTCCGAGGTCAAGCGCATCACCCTCGACGCCGGCCACCAGCTCAACCAGGTCGAGAGCACCTTCACCGTCCATGCCGGCCCCGCGAAGGAAATCACCGTGGGCCTCGGCCTGAACAAGAATCCCGCCGACAAGGGCCAGGAACCCGCCATCGCGGCCGACGCCGATTCCGCTTTGGGCATTCGCAGCCAGTGGATTGCCCAGAAGACCAACGGCGAGCTCGGCACCGCCATCATCGTGGCGGACCCGGCCTTCCAAGGTTTCGCCGAGGACGACCGCAACCTCCTCGTTCTGGCCCGGGCCGCGTCCGGGCAACCGTTGCGTTACGCGGTGGGTGCCGCCTGGTCCCGCGCCGGCGATATCGTGTCGCGCGAAGCCTGGACCGCCTACGTCGCCGCGTGGGCGCAGCGGATGCGCTCCCCGATCAAAGTCACCCTCACCGCCACCCCCTGATGCGCCTCGGATCCGCCATCTTGCTGTTTTTCCTCGGTGCCGTGGCTGGCGGTGCGGCGGATCGCCTGGCCATCGTGGTCGGGCCGATCGGGGCGGATTTTCCCACGGTGCAGGCGGCGATTGACGCTGTACCGGCCGACAACGCCGAGCGCCTCGTCATCGTCATCCAGCCCGGCGCGTACTTCGGCCACACCGTCCTCGACAAGCCCAACGTCACCCTGCGCGGCTCCGGTCCCGCCACGCTGCTGACCTACAACCTCGGCCAGGCCATCCCGGGCACCGATGGCCAGCCCGTCGGCTGGCAGGGTGCGTCGGCGCTGCTCATCACCACCGGGGCCACGGGTGCCGTGATCGAGAACCTCACGCTCGAGAACACCTACGGCAAGGGCATGCAGGCGCAGGCCTGCTCGGTCCTCGCCGACCGCGTGATCTTCCGCCGCTGCCGCTTTCTCGGCTGGCAGGACACGATCCGGCTCGAGACCGGGCGGCAGTATTTCGAGCAATGCTACATTTCCGGCCACGTGGACTTTATCTACGGTGGCGCCACCGCCTGGTTCCAGGACTGCGAGATCCACTGCCGCGACCAGGGCTACATCGCCGCCCCCGCGACGCCCGCCGGGAAGCCCGGTTTCGTCTTTGCCAACTGCCGCATCACCTTTCCCTACGGCAACCCGCCCACCTACCTCGGCCGCCCGTGGCGCGAGTCGCCCGGCGCGGCGTTCATCCGCTGCGAACTCGGCGCCGGCATCCGCCCCGAGGGCTGGAAGGAATGGAACGTAAAACCGCCGCTCGTGCGCTTCGCCGAATACCAGTGCACCGGCCCCGGCGCCGCCACCACTGGTCGCGTGGCCTGGGCCACCGCCTCGGCGGATCCCGCGCCGGCGGAATTCACCCGCGAACGGGTGCTGGGGGACTGGCAGCCATGAAAACTTTGCAAAATGCCTTTTCCTGGGAGCGCGGGCCGCTGGCCCGCAGGATTGGGATGCGGGCGAGCCGCCCGCGCTCCCAGGCTGTTCTCCTCTTCCTCCTCCTCGCCCTCCCCACTACCGCTGCGCCCGCGATCCCGCCGAAATACGACGGCGCCACGCCCCTCGAATGGTCCGCGCGGCTCGCGCAGTCCGAGATGACCCGCCGCGGCGGCACGCTCTTCAAGGACGGCGCGCCGCGCGCCCGCTGGGACTACACCACCGGCCTGTTTTCCTATGCCCTACTGCAACTGAGCGCGCGCACGGGTGATGCCGCCGCCACCGATTACGCGGCGAAGCTGGTCGAATCCTTCATTGACACCGACGGCGGCATCGCGACCTACCGCATCGAGGAATACAACCTCGACATGGTCACGCCCGGCCGGGCCCTGCTCCTGCGCTACGAGCAGGCACCCGACGCGCGGCTGAAAAAGGCGTTGGCCCTCCTGCGCAGCCAACTCGCCGCCCAGCCGCGCACCAGCGAGGGCGGCTTCTGGCACAAGCTGCGCTACCCGCACCAGATGTGGCTCGATGGCCTCTACATGGGGTCGCCGTTCCTCGCGCACTACGGCCGCGTCTTCAACGAACCCGCGGCCTTCGATGAGGTCGCCCGGCAGATCCTGCTGGTGGACCGGCATACCTTCGATCCCCCGACCGGCCTGTATCGCCACGCCTGGGACGAAAAACGCGAGCAGGTCTGGGCTGACCAGGTCACCGGCCGCTCACCGCATGCCTGGGGCCGCGCCCTCGGGTGGTACGCGATGGCCCTCGTGGATTGCCTGGACGACTTGCCGCCGACGCATCCCGACGTTGAGGCGATCAACGCGGTGCTGCACCGCGTGGCGGACGGCATCGTGCGCTATCAGGATCCCGCCAGCGGACTGTGGTGGCAGGTCGTGGACCAGGGCGGACGCGAGGGCAACTACCTCGAATCCTCCGCCTCCAGCATGTTCGTTTACGCCCTCGCGAAGGGCATCAACCGCGGCTACCTCGCCCGCGACCGCTACCTCCCCGCCACCATCAAGGGCTACGCCGGCCTGGTCCGCGATTGCCTGCGCATCGATGCCACCGGTGCCGTCAGCCTCACCCGCGTCTGCGAGGTCGCCGGCCTCGGCTACACGAATGCCAGGGGCCGGGTCCGCGACGGTTCCTACGAGTATTATCTCAGCGAGCCAGTGGTGGAAAATGATCTCAAGGGCGTCGGTCCCTTCATTCTCGCGGGCCTGGAAGTGCAGCAGTTGAACCGGGTTCGCGCCGCACCGATCGCGGTCCGCGGCTGGGGCGATTACGAACAGCTCCGCGCTCGCATCGTCGCGCCGGAGTTTCCCGCGCGGGACTTCCTGATCACGGCCCACGGCGCGCAACCCGGCGCCGACTGCACCGCGGCCATCCAGGCCGCCATCGCCGCCTGCCACACCGCCGGGGGCGGTCGCGTGGTCGTGCCCCCCGGCGAGTGGCTCACCGCCGCCCTCCGGCTCCAGAGCAACGTCAACCTGCACGTGGTGGCGGGCGCCACGCTCCGTTGGATCTTCGACCCTCCCAGGTACCCAGTCGTCTTCACGCGCTGGGAGGGCGTCGAGTGCCTGAACTATTCGCCCTTCATCTATGCCTTCGAGCAGGAGAACATCGCCGTCACCGGGGCGGGCACGCTCGATGGCGGGGCGGATTGGGACACGTGGTGGGCCTGGAACAACAAGCAGCAGGCTCCCGTGAAGCAGAAGGCCGCCCGCGACGCCCTCCTCGCGATGGGCGAGGCCGGCGTGCCCGTGGAGCAGCGCGTCTTCGGCCCCGGCCATTTTCTGCGGCCCAATTTCATCCAGCCCTACCGGTGCAAGAACATCCTCATCGAGGGCGTGACCATCGTGCGTTCCCCGATGTGGGAAATCCACCCCGTCCTCTCGCAGAACATCACCGTGCGCGGCGTGAAGATTGACTCCCACGGACCCAACAACGACGGCTGCAATCCCGAATCCTGCCGCGACGTGCTGATCGAGGACACGGTCTTCGACACCGGCGACGACTGCATCGCCATCAAGTCCGGCCGCAACCAGGACGGCCGCCGCCTCGCGACGCCCACGGAAAACGTGATCATCCGCGGCTGCACCATGAAGGACGGCCACGGCGGCGTGGTGCTCGGCAGCGAGTGCTCCGGCGACATCCGCAATGTCTTTGTCGAGGACTGCACGATGGACAGCCCCAACCTCGACCGCGCCCTCCGCTTCAAGTCCAACGCCGTCCGCGGCGGCGTGCTCGAGAACGTCTTCCTGCGCGACGTCCGCATCGGCCGGGTGGGGGAGGCCGTGCTCACGATTGACCTGCTTTACGAGGAGGGCGCATCGGGCGCCTTCCCGCCGGTTGTGCGCAACGTGCAGCTCGAGCGCGTCACCAGCACTGCCAGTCCGCGCGTGCTGTTCATCCGCGGTTTTCCGGGTGCGACCATTGACGGCATCCGGATCAGCGATTCCGCGTTCAACGGCGTCAGTGAATCCGACGTCGTGATCCACGCCGGCCGCATCTCCTTTGAGCGGGTCCGCGTCGGCCCCGCCGGCGAAGTCCGCAGCCTCAACACCGTCTCCCCGCCCAAGTGAGCGTCATGATCTCCCAGTTTCCCAAGGTAGGGCCCGGCCTCCGGACGGGCTCTACCCAATGCAGATTTTCCCATTCCCCATGAGCAAACTCACCCAAGTCAACGAGCAGATCGGCCGCTACCGCTGGACGATCTGCGCTCTCGTCTTCTTCGCCACGACGATCAACTACCTCGACCGCAACGTCCTCGGCCTGCTCAAGCAGACCCTGTCCGATGACGGCGTGTTCGGCTTGGACAAGGCGGACCAGGAGCTGAACTACTCCACCGTCGTGATCTGTTTCCAGGTGGCGTACGCCGTCGGCATGATGGCGGCCGGCCGGTTCATCGACTGGATCGGCACCAAGGCTGGTTACGCATGGTCGCTCATCGGCTGGAGCGTCGCGGCCATCGGCCACGCCTTCGGCCACCACACCTGGAGCTTCGGCTTCTGGCGCGCCGCGCTCGGGTTCACCGAGGCGGGCAACTTTCCCGCGGCCAACAAGACCATGGCCGAGTGGTTCCCCAAGAAGGAGCGCGCCTACGCGACCGGCCTCTACAACTCCGGCGCCAACGTGGGCGCGATCGTGGCGCCCCTCTGCGTGCCCTACATCGCGACGGCGTGGGGCTGGGAATGGGCGTTCATCCTCACCGGCGCCGTGGGCCTCATCTGGATCGTTTTCTGGGTGAAAATGTACGCGTCCCCCGCGGCGAAGCTGCAAAGCGGCCACCTCCGGCAGGCCGAGTACGACTACATTCACAGCGACCAGGACGAGCAGGTCGCGGAAAAGGCGGACACCGCCGGCGTGCGGATCTCCGGCGCCAAGCTCCTGACCTTCCGCCAGACCTGGGCCTTCGTCATTGGCAAGTTCCTGACCGATCCGATCTGGTGGTTCTTTCTCTTCTGGCTGCCCGCGTTCCTCACCGGGGAAAACGCGCGCAAGGTCGCGGAATACCTTGCCGCCCATCCTGAATACACCGGCGACAAGGCGTCCATTCCGGGCGTGATCAGCTGGCCGATCGCCGTGGCCGTCGTCTACACCGTGTCCACGGGCGGCTCCATCTTCGGCGGCTGGCTGCCCAAGAAGTTCATCAACGGCGGCATGGACGCCAACAAGGCGCGCAAGCTTGCCATGCTGATCTTTGCCCTGCTCCCGCTCACCGTGCTGCTCGCCTCGCGGCTGGGCGCGATCAACACCTGGCTCGCCGTCGCCACCATTGCCATCGCCTGCTCCGCCCACCAGGCGTGGTCGGCCAACATCTTCACGACCGTTTCCGACATGTTCCCCAAGAAGGCCGTGGCCTCGGTCACCGGTCTCGGCGGCATGGCGGGCGCCGTCGGCGGCATCCTCATCGCGCGCGTGGCCGGCCTCGTGCTCAAGCACTTCACCGCCCTCGGCAAGGTCGAGCTCGGCTACGGCCTCCTCTTCGTCATCTGCGGCTCCGCGTACCTGGCGGCGTGGCTCATCATGCATGCCCTAGTGCCGAAGTTTAAGATGATCGAGCTCAAGTCCGCGTAGCGTGCCGGTCCCCGCCATGCACTCCGGATCCAACGCCGCCGTAGGCCAGCGCGCTTGCGCGCGCCCAAGCCGCGCCCGCTAGCGGGCTGACCTACATGAGACCAAACCGGTCGAGTCCTGGACTCATGCCCGTCCGCGTTCTTCTCCTCGTCACGCTGCTTGCGTGCAGCACCGCGGCCGCGGCCGTGCGCTGGGCGGATGTGCCGAAACAGCCGGAGACCTGGTATGCCGGCGACGAGGCGCGGGCCATCGCCGACCACGTGCGGCTCTACCAGGACGTCACCGGCGGCTGGCCGAAGAATCGCAACATGGTGCTCCCGCCCGCCGCCGAGGCCGCGGCGCGCAAGCACGGCGTGCCGGAGGACGAAACCCTCCCCACGATCGACAACGGGGCCACGCACACCCAGCTCAGATTTCTCGCCCGGATCATCACCGCCGGCCGTGGCACCCCGGCAGACCGCGCGGCCTTCGACCGCGGTCTCAATTACCTCTTTAACGCGCAATACCCGAACGGCGGCTGGCCGCAGTTCTACCCGCTGCGACATGGCTACTACTCGCACATCACCTTCAACGACGACGCGATGGCGGGCGTGCTTGGGGTGCTGCAGGGCGTGGCGCTGGGCCATGCGCCGTTCGACTTCGTTGACCCCGCCCGCCGTGCCCGCGCCGCCGTGGCCGTCGCCAAGGGCGTAGACTGCATCCTGCGCTGCCAGGTCGTGACCGACGGCAAAAGGACCGCGTGGTGCGCCCAGCACGACGAACACGCCTTCGCCCCGGCGCCCGCGCGCAAGTTCGAGCCCGCCACGCTCTCCGGCCTGGAGAGCGTCGGCCTCGTGCGTTTCCTCCTGGGCGTCGAGCCCACCGCCGGGGTGGTCGCCGCAGTGGAGGCTGCCGTGAATTGGTTCGAGGCCGTGAAGATCACCGGGCTCCGTTACTACGAAATCCCCGACCCGAACCTGCCCAAGGGTTTTGACACCGCCGTCACGCCCGACCCGGCCGCCCCGCCGCTGTGGGCGCGGTTTTACGAGCTGGGCACGAACCGCCCGGTCTTCACCGGCCGCGATGGCATCGTCCGCTACCGCCTGGACGAAATCGAAGGCGAACGTCGCGGCGGCTATTCCTGGTATGTCACTGCGCCCGAAAAACTCCTGCGCAAGGACTACCCGGCATGGCGCAAATCCCTCGACGCCTTCACCGTGGCCAACGCCGAGCGCAAGATCCTCCCGCAATACCCGCAGATCCGCCGTCCGTCCGGCGCACTGCCCGCGGGTGTGGCCGCCCGCGAGGATCTCACCTACGCGCCGGGACGGCAACTCGACCTCTATCTGCCCGCCGGCCCGGGCCCGCATCCGGTCGTGTTGATCGTGCATGCCGGCGGCTGGGATTCCGGCTCGCGCCAGATGGAGCGTCCCTTCGCCCGCCAACTGGCCGCCCGCGGTTTCGCCACCGCGCCCGTGAGCTACCGGTTGGGCAAGTCCGGCCGCTTTCCCGCCGCGTTGCATGACCTGAAGGCTGCGGTGCGCTGGCTGCGCGCCCACGCGACCGAGCACAACCTCGACCCAACCCGCATCGCCGTCATCGGCATATCGGCCGGCGGCCACCTCGCCGCGCTGCTCGGCGCGACCAATGGCCGCGCTGAGTTCGAGGGCGATGTAGCTGGGGTCGCTGACCCCGGTCGGAATGCGGATGGCCAATAACCCGGGTCAGCCACCCCC
>JBIJDP010000463.1:0-3237 GCA_044344065.1 Opitutaceae bacterium | reverse complement strand
GTAGTTGCGCGGCGAGTCGACGTGGTCGAACGGGATGCGCAGCCGCCAGATGTAGACGTCGGTGCGGCCGGCGAGCGTCTCCTCGCCGAGCGCCTTGGTGCCGGAATAAAAGGAACAGTTGTTCGTGCGAAAAGTGAAATTGGGCGTGTCGGTCTCGGTGAATCCCGCCCCGTCAGGCCGCGCTCCGGTGTAGATGCAGCCGGAGGAGACATGCCCCCAGGGCACGCCGGCGGCGGTGCAGGCCTCGGCGATGCGGCCGGGGAGAACGGAGTTGCCGAAGACACACTCGACCTTGTGCAGTTCGCAGGCGTCCACGTTGGGCTTGCCGGTGTAGCCGGCGGCGTTGATGAGGAACGCGGGCTTTTCACACCGGAGCAGGTCGGTGAGCACCGCGGTCTGGGTGTAGTCAATGTCCGCGCGACGCAGATTGCGGAATGGGATGCCCTTGCGCGTGAGCAGGGCCTGATAAGCGGTGCCAACGTAACCGGAGCCTCCGAGGAGATAGATCATGGGCGGTGTGAAGGGTATGGAGCGTGGAGAAAGGAAATGGACAACAGGCAAAGCAACTTACTTGCGCTGGTAGTCTCCGCGACTGAAATATTTCTCCAGCCAGACATAGGCGCAGATGAAGAAGTAGCGGCTGCCCATCTCGCTGATCTTGAGCTTGGGTACGCCGTGCTTGCGGTTCTGCCAGGAGATGGGGATGACAGTCCAACTGTAGCCGCGCACGATGGCCTTGAGCGGGATCTCGACCGTGAGGTTGAAATGCGGCGACAGGTACGGCCGGCAGCCCTCGATCACGTTGCGGCGGTAGGCTTTGAAGGCGTTGGTGGTGTCGTTGAGCGGGATGTTGAAGCCGATGCGGACAATGAGGTTGGCCAGCCGGTTGATGAAGAGCTTCAGCCGCGGGTAATCGATCACCCGTCCGCCCTTGATGAAACGGCTCCCGAAAACGCACTCGTAGCCTTCGTTGAGGATCCGCCAGTACTTGACCGCATCCGCGGGCGAATCGGACGCGTCCGCCATCATGATGACGCAGGCGTCGCCCTTGATGTGATTCAACCCGCAGATGACCGCGCGGCCGAAGCCATGGAGGCCCAGGTTCTGCACCGGCGCGAGCGTGGGGATGGACTGACGCAGCTCCTGCAGGACGGCCCAGGTGCGGTCCTTGCTGCCGTCATCCACCACGACAATCTCATGCGGCACACCCTCACGCACCATGACTTCATGGATGGCGCGCAACGTGGGCGGCAGTGATTCCTCCTCGTTGTGCGCCGGGATGACGATGCTGTAGAGCGTGAGCGGACTGGCGGATTTGACTGCGGATGCGGGCACGGGGGAATTTGACACGGGGGCGGAGGCGAACGGCAAGTCCGCTTACAAGGGAGCCGAAAGATCAAGCCAGCCCGGATTTTGCTCCGCGTGCCGGGCGATTTCCTCAAGAATGGCCGTTGTCGGAGTCTGCGGGCGCCAGCCCCAGAGACGGTCGGCCTTGGCGGAATCGAGCACCATCCACGGAATGTCGAAGGGCCGCGGGCGGGGATCGCTCGTGACAGGGTGCGGGCCGAAACGCTGCTCGCACCACCGGCTGAGCTGGCGGAGCGACATCGCGGACGGGGAGCCGCCGGCGCAGTTCACCAGCCGGTCCTCCCCCGGCAGGCGCGGGGCGGCGAACTGTTGCTCCAGGAGTGACCCGAGGTCGCGGGGATGCAGGCAATCGCGCACCTGGTGGCCCTGTCCGTCGAAGCCGATATACTTGAGCGGCTGGCGGCTGCGCCAGGCATTGAGCCAGTAAGCGAATATCCCCTGGTCCGCCCGGCCGAACTGACCGGCGCCGGCGAGCACGCCGCAACGGTTGATGAAAACGGGGAAGCCAAAGGTCTCGCCGTACTCGAAGGCGAGCGCCTCGGAGGCGAGCTTGGTGGCGCCGTAGAGCGATACCGGGGCGGCGGTGGCGAAGGTCTCCCGCACACCCGCCGGCCCCACGCCCAGGGGGTGGTCCGTGGTTTCAGACAGATGATAGGCCTGATCCTTCACCTCCACCTTGAGTCCGGCCAGCGGGGGGATGGAATAGACGCGGCTGGTGCTGAGGAGGATGAAGCCGGCGCGGTGCTGCTTGCAGAATTCGAGCAGATTGAGCGTGCCGCCGAGGTTGTGCTCCACGAGCTGGCGGGAACTGGACTTGCCGTCCACGCCGGCGAGGACGCTGGGATTGGCCGCGGCATCAATGACGAAGTCCACGGCGGGCAGGGTTTCCAGGTCACTGGCAGTGCGCAGGTCCCCGTGGAAGAGTTTCACGCCGAGCTGCTTCAGTTCGGCCCGGTTGGTTTCGCTGCCGGGACGGATGAAGTTGTCCAAGCCGAAGAGCTGGTGCCCCCGGTCCGATTCCAGCAGGGTTCGGGCGAGGGTGGAGCCGACGAAACCGCAGATGCCGGTGATGAGGATGCGCATGACGGCTGAGCTAAGCAGCGTCAATTTCCGAGGGGAAGCGGAAATCGCGCCGGTCCTGCAGTGTAGGGCCGGACCTTGGTCCGACCTCGAACGTAGATATGTCGGCGTTGCCGAACCAGGCTGGACCAAGGCCCAGCCCTACAGTTTAGGAGCGACCGGGATGGCGCGGCCATCGCAGCATTAAGCTGCTCCTCCAGTTGGTGACCGGATCAGAACGACGCCGTGAACGAGATCGAGCACGTGCGGCCGCGCCAGTCGCCATAGGGCTGCACGCCGGCACCGGAGGCATCGTTGGCGTACCTTGGAAATTCGTCGTTGAATGCATTGTTTACGCGCAACTGGGCGCGGAGGCCGCAGCGGCCGTCGAACCACTTGATCCACCTGGCGAGGTCGCCCTCGAGGTAGGCGTCGAATTGCGTCGTGCCCTTGATGTACTTCGAGCCCTGGCTGATCCACTCGATCTCGGGCAGCAGGCGCTCGTGGTAATAGTGTCCGTCGAGGCCGAAGCCCCAGCGGCGGTTCGACCAGCCGGCGCCGAAATTCGCGCGCCAGCGCATGAGGCCGGCGGCGGTGCCGTCGGGTGCGCTCAATTGGTCGACCACGGGCGAACTGGGAAGCACTTGGCGCGCGTAGCGCTGGAAGTATACCAGCCGGCCGTGGAGTTCGAGCGTGCCGCCGTGACAGTCGTTCCAGGCGTAGTCGACGGCGGCGTTCCAATTCTGCGAGTGCCGCCACGAGGAATTGACCAGGCCGGTGACCAGCGAGGTAATGGGGCCGACGGTGTGC
>JBIJDP010000014.1:0-11458 GCA_044344065.1 Opitutaceae bacterium | reverse complement strand
GGCAGTCGAATCCGGCCTCAATATACATGTCGAGCACGCCGCTCACGCGGCCGTCGGTATGGTAGATGACCTTCATGCCGCGCTGGTGCGCCCAGTCGGCCATCTGCTTGTGGAAGGGCCAGACCAGGTCCCGGTACATCGCCGGCGAGCACATGGTGGCGTGGTTGAACGCCATGTCGCCGTAGATCCAGAGCCCGTCGGGCTGCGCGCCCGCGTCGATGACGGCCTGCCATGAGCGCAGGACGACCTCGGTGTGCACGGCGACGACGTCGCGGACCCATTCCGGGTCCTCGATCATCGCCATCAGGCACACCTCGTCGCCGAGGATCTTGCGCAGCGCCTCAAAGCCCTCGACGCCGGAGAGGTGGGTCCACTGGCCCAGTTTGCGCGCCACGCGGTAGCGGGCCAGGGCCATCTTGGTGTCAACCTGGTTGGGTGCCGCCAGCATGGCGGGCCGGTAGGTCTTTTCCCAAATCTCGCGGCTGTCGCAGCCGAAACCGATGTGCTCGGGCGTGCCGGAACGGCCCTTCCAGAAACGGGCGATGCCGCCCCAGGCATCGCGGATCGTTTCCGTCTCGGCGTCCTGCTTCAGGACTTCGCGCTGGCCCGGGAAAATCGGCGGCCACGACCAGCACAGCACGGCGAAATCCGCGTCCAGCAGACGCAGCACGTCGTGGTGGTCCCACTGGAGCCCCTCTTTCTGCCAGCGGGCGATGGTTTCGGGCCAGAACGTGTCCTGGCGGGGCACACGGTCCTGGTCCTGGCGCGCGAACATACGGTTCACGCGCTCGCGACCGGTCAAAGCGGTGGCGCTCATGATGGCACCCCGAACTAACCCGGGGCAGGGGGGCGGCTCAGGCCGCCTCGCCCACCAGTTTCTTGGCGACGTCCACGGCCGTGCCGGCGTCGGCGGCATAGCCGTCGGCTCCGATATCGTCCGCGAAAGCCTGGGTGATCGGCGCGCCGCCGATCATGATCTTCGTGTTGGGCAGACCGGCGGCCTTGAGGATGCGCACGGTCTCCTTCATGGCGGGCATGGTGGTCGTGAGCAGCGCGGAGAGGCCGACGAGGTGGGCCTTGTGCTCCTGCGCGGCGGCGAGGTATTTCTCGGGCGCCACGTTCGTGCCCAGATCGACGACGGCGAAACCGGCGCCGCGCCACATCATGGAAATGAGGTTCTTGCCGATGTCGTGGAGGTCACCCTGGACCGTGCCGACGACGACGGTGTACTTCGGCTTGATGCCGGCGGCCGCGAGCAGGGGCTCGAGCAGCTTGAGCGCCTCCTTCATGGCGCGGGCGGCGACGAGCATCTCCGGGACGAAGATCTCGTTCTTTTTGAATTGCTCGCCGACGATCGCCATACCGGGCACGAGGCCCTGTTCGACGATGGTGCCCGGGCCGGTGCCGGCCGCGAGAAGCTCTTGGGTGAGCCGCACAGTGTCGGTCCGCTTACCAGCGGCCACGGCGGCAGTCAGATCAGTGAGGAGGGGCATACGATTCCTTATTAACGAGGGGGGAGCCGAAGTAAATGCGAAGACCACCGGTCATCGGGCTGCGGGAGCAACTATTCAGACCGGTGAGTCCCTGCATACCTGTGCTTATAGGTGGCTCCGGGCGGGGTTGTAAATGCGAACACCGCGTTTGTCCCGTTGTGCACACAACTATTCCCAATTATTGCATGGGGCATGCGTTGTCAGTGCCTTGGGGGGGTGCTGTACAGTCGTGCAACGGTCGACCCAACCGCACCGGACTTTTAATCCCCATGTCCAATTTGTCTAATATCGCCGTGATCGCCTGCGGGGTGATTGAGCCCGAGGTCCGGCACTTCGTTAATGGCGCCATGCACATCATGGAGCTGGTTTTTCTGCCGCAGGGGCTCCATGACGACCCGGCGCGGATGCAGCGGGAGCTGCAGGCGGCGATCGACCGCGCCGAGGCCAATCCCAAGGTGGAGGCCATTGTGCTGGTCTACGGCCTGTGCAGCCGCGGCATCGAAAACCTCCGCCACGACCGTTGTCCGCTCGTCATCGCGCGCGCCCACGACTGCGTGACGCTCTTCCTCGGCGACAAGGACCGCTACACGGCCTACCAGCAGGCCAACCCCGGCACCTATTGGTACAACCCGGGCTGGATTCGCGGCGGCGCCTCCCCCGGTCCCGACCGCGAGGCGCGCCTGCGCAAGGAATACGCGGAGAGATTCGGCGCGGACGATGTCGATTACCTGATCGAGACCGACCGGGAGTCGCTGGCGCATTACAAGCGCGCGGCCTACGTCGGCCTGGGCCTGGGCGATCCGCAGCGCGAGGCAAACTATACCAAGGCCTGCGCCGCCTGCCTCGGCTGGGGCTTCGACCGCGTCCCGGGCGACCCCGCGCTGCTCAAGGCGCTGCTGTTCTGCGACTGGGACGAAAAACGCTTTCTCACCGTGCCGCCCCGGCACGTCATCCGCCTCACGGCCGACGCCGACATCATCCGCGCCGAACCTGCTCCCGCCAACAATTGATGAACACCTGCCTGCACCTCGATACCCCCGACGGCCACACCTCGCTCGGCCTGAACGCCGGCGATGCCCGATTGCCATTGTCCGAACTGCTGGCCCATCGCGGTCACCCGCTCAACACGCGCTGCGGCGGCCGCGGCCTTTGCGGCGGCTGCGAGGTCGGACTGCGGGCCGGCACGCTCGAGCGCACGACGGACGGCGCCCGCGTCGGGCCCTCCGCCGATGACCGGCTCCGCTCATGCCAGTTGCGGGTGCCCGAGGGCGGCGAGGCGACGGTGACCGTCCCTGCGCGCTCGCTGCTGAAGCACGAGCCGGCGGTGGTGGCGGAATTCAAGATCAACGTCCCCTGGGCCAGCGATCCGCTCGACCCCGCCGCCCGCATCGGCGCCGCGGTGGACATCGGCACGACCACGGTCGCGCTCCTGCTCACCGAGGTCGCGACCGGCAAGGTGCTCGGGGAGGCCTCGGCCTTCAACGCGCAGATCCGCTTCGGCGAGGACGTGCTCACGCGCATCCAGATGTGCTACCAGAATCCCGCCGGCGTGCGCGAATTGCAGCGCGCCGTCACGGTCGAGACCATGCAGCCCCTGCTGGTCGAGGCGTGCGCGGAGGCTGGCGTCACCCTCGCCGAGGTCGGCGTCATGACCGTCGCGGCCAACACCACGATGCAGCACCTGCTGGCGGGCGTGGACCCGAGCCCGCTTGGCGTGCATCCGTTCACCGCGGTCTTTCTCGACCACCGCATCTACGCCCCGGCGGATCTCGGCCTCAATTTCGGCGGCCCCAGCGCGAAGGTGCACCTGCTGCCCGGCCCCGCGGCCTACGTCGGCGCCGACCTGTCCGCCGGCCTCGTCGCCACCGGCATGCTTTACGACGAAGGTCCGGTCCTCCTCGTGGATGTCGGCACCAACGGCGAGATCATCGCCAAGGTGGGGGACAAGCTCGTCGGTTGCGCGACCGCCGCCGGCCCGGCCTTCGAGGGCGCGGGGCTCACCAGCGGCACCCGCGGCGTCAAGGGCGCGATCGAGCGCATCACGCTGCGCAAGGATCCCTACACGGTTGACCTCGGCATCATCGGCGACGTGGCCAAGCCCATCGGCATCTGCGGCTCCGCCTACGTGGACTTCCTCTGGGAGGCGCGGCGCACGGGCATCCTGCAATCCAACGGCCGCCTGGCGGACGATTTCGTGAAAACGGCGGGCCCGCTCGTGCAGGCCGACGAATACGGCAAAAAACTGCAGCTCCACGCCCGCGGCGCCTCGGGGCCGGTGTGGATTTCCGAGGTGGACGTCGCGCGCCTGCTCCAGGCCAAGGCGGCCATCGCCGCCGGCATCAACACCCTCCTGGATATTCTCGGGGTGAAGGCTGCGGACGTGAAGAAGCTCTACCTCGCTGGCGGCTTCGGCATGCACCTGTCCCTCGGCCACGCCATCGGCTGCGGCCTACTGCCCGGCTTCAGGCCCGACCAGATCCAGGTCGTCGGCAACACCTCGCTTGGCGGCGCCTTCCTCGCCCTGCAGGACCGCAGTCTCCTCGAGGAGATGAAGTCCGGCTGCACGCGCATGGAATCCATCGAGCTCAACCTCCAACCCGGCTTCGAGGACGCCTACATCGACCAGCTCATGCTCCCATGACCCCGCGCGAACGCCTGCTGGCCACCCTCCGGCGCGAGCCGGTGGACCGGATCCCGACCGCAGTCATCTGCATCGAGAACCTGCCGGAAATTGCGGCGTACCTGCGCATCCCCGAGGACGCGGTCATGGAGCGGCTAGGCATTGACAGCCGGGAGGTCTACGCGACCTACGCCGGCGAGAAGCGTCCCGAGGTGCTGCAGGGACTCTACACGGAGTGGGGCACCCCCAATACCGGCGACTACGGCACGGCGCGGTTCAACCCGCTCGCCGACGTCACGAGCCTCGCCGCCATCGAGCGCTACCCGTGGCCCGATCCGGCGCTCTACGACTACTCGGTCGCCGCGGCCAATGCCCGCCGCCTGCGGGATTTCGCGTGCCGCGGACCCTACTGGCAGCCGGTGTTCTGCCGGGCCTGCGATCTCTTTGGGATGGAGACCGCGCTGATGCACATGCTCGACGACACCGCGCTGTTCGAGGCGGTGCTCGAGCGGGCCGCCCGGTTCACGTACGATTACTGCGTGCGGCTGCTCGATGCCTGCGGCGACGACCTGCCCATCCTCTGCCTGGCGGACGATTTCGCCACCCAGCGCGGCCTGATGGTCTCGCCCGCCCTGTGGCGCCGTTTCCTCAAGCCCCATCTTGCGCGCCTGTTCGCGCTCGGGAAGAGCCGGGGCAAATACGTGTGGTTCCACTCCTGCGGCGACATCACCGCCGTCCTGCCCGACCTCATTGATATGGGCATGGACGTCTGGGAAACCGTGCAATTGCACACGCTGCCCATCGATGCCCGCACGCTGAAGCGCGAATACGGCCGGCACCTCACCTTCTTCGGCGGCATCAGCACCCAGCGCCTGCCCTTCGCCACCCCGGAACAGGTGCGGGCCGAGGTGAACCACTGCATCGACGCCCTCGGCGAGGGCGGCGGCTACATCTGCGGACCCGACCACCACATCAAGCCCGACGTGCCGCCCGCCAACACCGTCGCCCTCTTCGACGCCGTCCACGCCTACCGCCGCGCCGGCTGGACCGCCGCCTGAACCACCTTCCACCATGAACGCAACGCCTCGGGAAATCGTCCATCAGACTCTCGATTTCGCCGGACCGCCCCGCGCGGCCCGCGACCTGTGGGTGCTCCCGATCGCCGCGGAGCAGTATCCCGCCGAACTGGCGGCGCTGGAACGGGATTTTCCCTCGGATTTCATCGCCATTTCCGGCCATGAGCGCGAGGTGGCGCGGACCAAGGGCAACCCCCACGCCATCGGCGAGTTCACCGACGAGTGGGGCTGCACCTTCGTCAACATCCAGCGCGGCGTCATCGGCGAGGTGAAACATCCGCTGGTGGGCGACTGGACCGCCGATCGCGGCCGCATCCACGTGCCCCGCGAGTGGCTCACCCTCGACCGCGACGCGGTCAACCGCGACTGCGCGGCCACCGACCGCTTCGCCTTCGCCATGGCCTGCCCGCGGCCCTTCGAGCAGACGCAGTTCCTGCGCGGCTCCGAGGAGCTGTACTGCGACCTCGCCGACCCGTCGCCCGAATTCCTCGGCTTCATGCGCGAGCTGCATGCGTTCTATTGCGAGGTCCTGACCGCCTGGGCGCGCACCGATGTGGATGCGCTCCGCTTCATGGACGACTGGGGCTCGCAGCGCGCCCTGCTCATCGCGCCGAAGCTCTGGCGCGAGCTCTTCAAGCCCATGTACCGCGACTACGCCCACATCGCGCACAGCCACGGCAAGAAGCTTTTCATGCACTCCGACGGCTACATCGCCGCCATCTATCCCGACCTCGTGGAGATCGGCATCGATGCGGTGAACTCCCAGCTCTTCTGCATGGATGCCGCGACCCTCGCGCCGCACGCCGGCCGGATCACCTTCTGGGGCGAGATCGACCGCCAGCATCTCCTGCCCGAGGGCACGCCGTCCGACATCGACCGCGCGGTGCGCCACGTGCACCACCACCTCTGGCGCGACGGCGGCTGCATCGCGCAATGCGAGTTCGGCCCCGCCGCCCGCCCGGAGAACGTCCGCGAGGTCTTCGCCGCCTGGAACGAGCTCACCACCCTGAAACTGCACGCCTGAACCATGAACCCCACCCTAGCCGCCGCCCCCAGTCTGGATCCCGACGACCGTGACATCCTGCGCGGCCTGGCCGAGCAGGTCGCCGTCATCGCGGCGCTGCCGGTGCAGCGGGAGAAAGCGCGGCTCTGGCGGCAGCTCAACGACCGGCGCAGCGAGCGGCCGATGGTGTGGATCACCGAGATCCCGTGGCACGAGTTCAGCGCGGACTCGCCCGAGCTCGTGTTGCGCTGCCGGGCGGACTGGACGCGCAAGGTCGAGGTCGAGCTGCGGCGCACACTTTACCAGTGGAAGCACATGCCGGTGGACATGATCGTCAGCGATTACATCCCGTGCCCGATCGCCTGGCGCAGCACCGGCTTCGGCCTCGTGCGCCAGGGCGACCTGCTCAACATCACCAACGGCGGCATCACCTCGCAGCACTACGAGCCGCAGATCTCCTGCATGGCGGACGTGGCGAAGATCAAGGACCCGGTGGTGACCGTGGACCGCGCGGACACCGCCGCCCGTTTCGCCGCAATGCAGGAAATCTTCGCCGGCATCATGCCCGTGCGCGAGGAGGGCATCAAAAACAACTGGTACACCCCCTGGGACCAGCTGGTGATGTGGTATGGCGTGCAGGAGGCCCTGCTGGATCTCATCGAGCAGCCCGAGGTCATTCACGCTGCCATCAAGCGCCTCGTCGTGGCCTACCTCAAGGAGTTGGACCAGATGCAGGCGGAGGGCCTGCTCATGCTGAACAGCAGCAACAACCGGGTCGGCTCGGGCGCCTACTGCCATTGCTCGGACCTGCCGGCGCCGGGGCAGGAGACCGGTCCCGTCACCCCCGCGCAGATGTGGGGCTGTTCCAACGCGCAGATTTTCACCGAGGTCTCGCCCGAGATGCACTGGGACTTTGCGCTGCAGCATGATCTCCCGTGGCTCGCGCGCTGGGGACTCATCTACTACGGTTGCTGCGAGGCGCTCGACACCAAGATGGAGATCCTGCGCCGCATTCCCAACCTGCGTAAGATCTCGATGAACTACCGGATCAACCCGGAGCGCGCGGCGGCGGCCTGCGGCGGGGATTACGTTTTCAGCTACAAGCCCAATCCCGCGTGCTTCGCCGTCGATTCCTGGGACCCCGCCAAGGTGCGCGCCGAATTGCGCCGGGTGCTCGCATGCACCCGCGGTGGCCACGTCGAACTCGTCCTCAAGGACATCTCCACCGTGGCCAACCGCCCCGACCGCCTGTCGGAATGGGCGAAGATCGCCATGGAAATGGTGGAGGGCCGCGGATGAGGGATGGGGGCAAAGTAGGGCAGGTCTCCGACCAGCCTTGGGAAACGAATAGCCGCAAAACACCTCAACAGGGAGGAGCCTGCTTGCAGGCGATGGGTACGGGCAATCGCCTGCAAGCAGGCTCCTCCCTCAGGAGTTTAGCGTTTCCCAAAATCCTCGGGCTTGTGCTCCCGGGCGTAGGCCAGCATCGCGCGCAGGTTTTCCGGCGGGGTGAGTGGCGAGATCTCGCAGCCCGCACCTACGATGAAGTGCTTGCCGCAGGTTTCGTGGCAGCGCCGGCAGGCCTCGTAGACTTTTTCCGGGGTGCCCTCGAGCAGGTCGGTGATGGTGGAAACATTGCCCGCCAGCGTGCGCGTCGGCCCGAGCTGCTCGCGCGCGAGGGCGAGATTGGCCGGGAAATCGATTTCGTAGATGTCCACCGGCAACTGGGCCGCCTTGGGCAGGAGCTTGTCGATGCGCCCGCACATGTGCTGCCGCAGGAGCACGCCGGGGTGGTTGCGCTTGATGGTGTCGAAGACGCGCTTCTGTTCCGCCCACAGGAATTCCTCGTACAGCACCGGGCCGATCAGGCCCGCGGCGGCGTCGCTCATGCCGATGGTGTCGGCGCCGGCGGCGATCTGCGCGGGCGCGTAGGCGATCGCGACATCGGCGCAGAACCGCAGCAGATCGTGCGCGAAGCCCGGGTCGTCGCCGAAATCCAGCATGATCGTGTTCAGGCCGCGCAGCTCGGCGGCGAGGGCAAGGGGGCCCTCGATCCAGCCGACGATGGACATGCCCGGGCCGGCCTCGCGGCGCATGATCTCAATGCTCTTCACGCGGTCGTGCATGCGGCCGCCGTTGAGCGGGTCGGGCACCTTGAACGTGCGCAGCCGCAGCTTGTCGGCCAGCGCCGCGCGGTCCTCGTTGATGGCCGGGCCCTGGTCGGTGAACCAGTCCACACTGCCGTCGCCGGCGATGTCGATGACCTCGCGCGCCGGGTCGGAGCAGGTCAGCAGGCAGTCGAGGCCGAAGTCGGCCACGAGCTTGAGCTGCGCCGCGGCCATCTTCCGGCCGTCCTTGGTGTAGTCGATGAAGGGGATGCCCGCGTGCTTGGCGGAAAACATCATCGCCATCGGCTGGAACGGCAGGTGGTCCACGGCTTCGCCGCGGATGGTGCGGCGGACACGGTCAATCGAGGTCATCCCAGCGTGATGCTGGGCCGGCGCCCCAAAATCAATCCCGCGCTGCCGTCGCGGCCCTGAAATTTCGCGAAAACACTCCGCATATTTTGCCATGAAACCCATGTCACCCAAACAACACCTCTGTGCCGCCCTCGACCACCGGCCCACCGACCATCTGCCCGTCACGACGCATCACATCATGCGTTATTACATGGACAAATACCTCCCGGGCAAAACCGACGACGAGTTCTTCTCCACCTTCGGGCTCGACCCCATCACGTGGTTCGTGGCGCACAAGCCGGCCCCGGGCTCGGGTTGCACGTTTGAACCGACCCACACCCCGGCGGGATTCATGGAGGCGCGCCGACTGGTCTCCGACACCTGGCGCTTCGAGCACCAGGACGTGCCCGGCCGCGAGTACGCCACCACGCGCCACTCCATCGTCACGCCGCGCAAGACCCTCACGCTTGAGCTCCAGAGCAATGTGTACACCGGGTGGCTGTCCGAGCGGCTCATCAAGGAGAAGTCCGACATCGACCTCATCGCCGAATTCGCGCCGCAGCCGCTGTGCGATGTCGAGGCCGTCAACCGTCACGCCGCCCAGTACGGCGACCGGGCGCTCATGCGCGGCCACATCAATTGCTTCGACCTCTACGGCCAGCCCGGCTGCTGGCAGGACGCATGCGTGCTCTACGGCGTCGAGGAGATGATCCTCGCCACCTATGACGACCCGGAGTGGGTGCACGCCTTCCTCCGCATCATTTGCGACCGCAAGGTGAAGTACGCCGACTCCCTCAAGGGCGCCAACTACGACCTGCTCGAGCACGGCGGCGGCGACGCCTCCTCCACCGTGATTTCGCCGAAGGTCTTCGAGGAATTTGTGGCCCCTTACGACCGCGAGGTCATCGCCCACGCCCGCGCCGCCGGCCAGCGCATCGTGTACCACACCTGCGGCGGCATGATGCCCATCCTCGAGCGGCTCGTCACCCTCGGCTCCAACGCCCTCGAGACCTTCACCCCGCCCGCCATGGGCGGCGACATGAACCTCGCCGAGGCCAAGCGCCGCATTGGCGACAAGGTCTGCTTCATCGGCGGCTTCGACCAGAACCGCTTCTTCACCACCGCCACACCCGAGGAGACCCGCGCCGAGGTGCGCCGTTGCTTCAACGAGGCGGGGCAGGGCGGCGGGTTCATTCTCAGCCCGTCCGACCACTTCTTCGAGGCCAAGCCCGAGCTCCTGCACGCCTTCGCCGACGAAGCCAGACGCTGCACGTACAATTAATTCAATCCAATCCAAGCCATTTTACAGGAGGGAACAGAGGCAACGGAGAATATCCGAACTCAGACTCTGCGCCCTCTGTTTCCTCCTGTAAAAATCCGTCTCGCCCTCCCTTTTCAATGACACCACTCGATCGCTTTCACGCCTGCATGAATTACCAGTCCGCGGACCGGGTGGCGAACCACGAGGTCGGCGTCTGGATCCAGACCAAGCAGCGCTGGCGCGAGGAAGGCCTCGCGACGGACGACATGCACTGGGACTGGTTCACCGGCGAACCGCGCTGGGACCTCGATCCCCGCGAATACATCGACATCAACTTCGGCATGGTGCCGCCGTACGAGGAGAAGGTCCTCAGCCGCGAGGGCGAGACCGAGATCATCCAGCGCGCCAACGGCGTCATCTCCAAGGCGCTCATCACCGGCGCCGCCGAGGGCATGCGCATGAGCATGGACGAGTACATCAGTTTCCCGGTCACGACCCCGGCGGATTTTCAGGAGCTCAAGAAACGCTTCCGCGCCGCGTGCCCCGTCCGCTATCCCGCGTACTGGCCGCAGTTTCTCCGGCCCGGCTGGGACCTGCGCCAGCACCCGCTCATCCTCGGCCGCAACTGCAGCACGCTCGGCTACTACTGGCGCGCCCGCGAGTGGATGGGCACCGAGAACCTCAGCTACGCCTGGTATGACGAGCCCGCGATGATGCACGAGATGATGGAGTTCATCACCGATTTCACCATCGAGACCGCGCGCCCGGTCCTCGCCTCCGGCGTGAAGCCCGACTACGTCTTCATCAACGAGGACCTGAGCATGAAGAACGGCCCGCTGCTCAGCCCCGACACCTACCGCACCTTCATCTTCCCGCAGCTCAGGCGCCTCATTGCTTTTTTCAAGGCCAACGGCGTGAAGTGGGTCATCATCGACAGCGACGGCAACTGCGAGCTCGTCATCCCTTACTTCATGGAGGCCGGCGTGGACGCCATCTGGCCGATGGAACGCGCCTCCGACATGGACCCGCTCGCCCTCCGGAAAAAGTTCGGCCGCGAACTCCGCCTCTGGGGCGGCGTGGACAAGCGCGAGCTGACGAAGGATTTCGCGGCCATCGACACGCACCTCCGCACGTTGCAGCCGCTCATCGCCGACGGCGGTTTCATTCCCTCCGTGGACCACCTCGTCCCGCCCGACGTGTCATTGGTCAACTTCGAGCACTACATGCGCCGCAAACACCAACTCCTGCGCGGCGAAGCCTTCTGATCCTTAACCACGAATGGACACGAATAGGACCAAATGGAGGGTGACGTTACCTGCAACGGTAGGCAGCGAGCTTGCTCGCGCTCGAATGGCTGACGCAGGCCTAACGAGCGCCCGCCAGCGGGCTGCCTACAGGAGTGCAACCCCCGGATTAAGGTCGATGAATCCGTGCCATTCGTGAAATCCGTGGTTAAAAACATCCCAATTTTCCCATGAGTCGCCAACTTGCCCTCGATACGCTCGCCCTGAAGTCCGTGCCGCGCTTTGCGCGCACGGACTACAGC
>JBIJDP010000462.1:0-3240 GCA_044344065.1 Opitutaceae bacterium | reverse complement strand
GGATGGCACGGCCATCCGGCGGTTCGTCGCCACCTATCGGACTTCAACTTCAACTTTCCACTTCCACCCGTTTATCATGGTCAAAAGTTCCGGTATTTATCTGGGCGATCTCAACTGCCAGCTCACGCACGGCCCGTCGGGCAAGGTCATCGAGACCGATGCGCCGGTGGACAACCAGGGGCGCGGCCTGGCATTCTCGCCGACCGACCTGACGGCGGCCTCGCTGGCGTCATGCATGGTCACGACCATGGCCATCGCGGCGCGCAACAAGCTGGGCTTCGACCTCAACGGCACGCGCTGGGAAGTGACGAAAGAAATGTCCACCGACGCCCCGAGACGCATCGTGCGACTGGGCGTGGACATCTGGCTGCCGATCCCGGCGGCAAAGGACCCGACCGGCGCCCTGGAACGCGCCGCGCGCGGCTGTCCGGTGCATCAGAGCCTGGCTGCGTCGGTGGAGCAGGTGCTGGTGCTGCATTGGAAAGAGTAGCCGCCGCTGGAGGCGGCGGAACGTTCAACACCCAACGCTCAACATCCAACGTTCAATCGGCTTCGGCGAGCCTGGGGTCGTTCTCGTAATCGTTCTCGTTCTCGGTTCGGGAGGGATCACTCTCTTTCTCTTTCCTCTTAATCTTTCTCTTTCTCCAAAAATACACCGGATGACGGGAGGAGGCGCGTTTCGGATTCATTCCCGAGGTGAGTACGAGAACGATTACGATAACGAGAACGATGCCTAGGCTGCGCGGGCTGCGGGCCGCTTGGAGGGGCCGAACCGGGAGAAAGATAAAGAGGAAAGAGAAAGAGGGGGTTCTTCCGGCGATGGGGGGCTAAAATCTCGTTGCGCGGGGTGGCGGCAGGAAGTCTGCTCCCTGTGTCATGGCCAAACACACCTCCCAAGCCACCTGGGGCGGCCGCTTCACGGCGGGTCCCGCCGCGTTGATGCTGAAATTCAGCGAATCCGTCTCGTTTGACCACCGCCTGGCCCCCTGTGACATCGCCGGCAGCAAGGCGCACGCGGCCATGCTCGCGCACGTTGGCCTGATCTCAGCCAAGGATCGCAACGCCATCCACGCGGGGCTCAATGAAATTCTGGCCGGGATCGCGGCGGGCAAGTTCAAGTGGGACGTGAAGCTCGAGGATGTGCACATGAACATCGAGCAGGCGCTGACCCGGCGGGTGCCGGCCGCGGCCAAGCTCCACACGGCGCGCAGCCGGAACGACCAGGTCGCGACCGACATGCGGTTGTGGTTCAAGGCCGCCACGGCGGATCTGGCCGGCAAGCTCCGGGGTGCGCAGCGCTCCCTGCTAACCGTGGCCGGGCAGAACCGCGACGTGCTGATCCCGGGCTACACGCATCTACAGCGGGCCCAGCCGGTGTATTTTGCCCATCACATTTTTGCCTGGATCGAGATGCTTGAGCGCGACATCGCGCGGCTCGCCGAGGTGGCGTCGCAGGCGAACTGGTGTCCGCTGGGCGCCGGGGCCATAGCGGGCACGACGCTGCCCATTGACCGCGAGTTCACAGCGCGGCAGCTCGGCTTCGTGGACGCGAAGGGGCGGCCGCAGGTCACGCAGAACTCCATGGACGCCGTGGCGGACCGCGACCTGTTCATCGGGTTCGCCCATGCCTGCGCCCAGACCGGGGTGCATTTCTCGCGCATCGCGGAGGACCTGATTTTGTGGAGCAGCACGGAGTTCGGATTCGTGGACCTGCCGGATGCGTTCTGCACCGGATCGTCGCTCATGCCGCAGAAAAAGAATCCCGATGCCTGCGAACTGCTGCGCGGCAAGTCGGCGCGGCTGCAGGGCAATCTCCACACGCTGCTGACTTTGGCCAAAGGCCTGCCGCTGACCTACAATCGCGACCTGCAGGAGGACAAGCCGCCGCTGTTCGACAGTTTTGACCAGACCGGACTGTGCGCCGAGGTCCTCGCGGGCACGGTGACCGGCCTGAAGGTCCGGCGTGAGCGCTGCGCGGCGGCGGTGGCCGATCCGGCGCTGCTGGCTACGGACCTGGCGGATTATCTTGTGCTGCGCGGCGTGGCGTTCCGCGAGGCCCACCATGCCGTGGGCGCGGTTGTGCGGCTCGCGGAGCAGAAACATGTTGCGCTGAATCAGCTCAGCCTGGCCGACGTGCGGAGCGTGAGCGCGGCGTTTGGCGCGGACTGGGTCAAGGTCTTCGACCTCAAGCGGGCGCTCGCGGCCCGCCGCGGCACCGGCATGCCGGGCCCGGTGCAGATCGCGAAGCAGTTCGCGCGTTGGAACAAGGTGCTCGGGCAATAGTGATGGCCGGATTTGGTTTACCACAGAGACACAGAGGCGCAGAGAAATCCAAGCAGGAGCCAACTCCAGTCTTCTCTGATTCTCCGTGTCTCTGTGGTAAATCCAGGATTGGCCCATTCAACACCACTGCATCCACATGACCAAAATCCGCATTTTGCCCGACCGGGTGGCCAATCAGATCGCCGCGGGCGAGGTGATTGAGCGGCCGGCGGCGGTGGTGAAGGAACTGGTGGAAAACGCGCTCGACGCCGGGGCGACGCGCATCGAGGTCGAATTCCGGCACGGCGGGCGGTCGCTGATGCGCATCGAGGACAACGGTCACGGCATGGGGCGGGACGACGCGCTGCTGGCGCTGGAACGGCACGCGACGAGCAAGATCGCCGAGGCGGCGGACCTGGACCGGCTGGCGAGCTACGGCTTCCGCGGCGAGGCGCTGCCGTCGATCGCGAGTGTGTCGCGCTTCGAACTGCAGACTCGGACGGAAGGGCAGGACACCGGCACGGAGGTCCTCGTGAATGGCGGCAAATTCGTGCACGTGCGGGACTGCGGCCGGCCGGTCGGCACGCGCATCGAGGTCACGCACCTGTTCAATTCCGTCCCGGCGCGGCGCAAGTTTCTCAAGACCGACCAGACCGAATCGGCGCACATCATCCATTGCGTGCGGCTCTACGCGCTGGCCTGTCCGCAGGTGTCGTTTGCGCTGATCGAGGATGGGCGGGTCATCTTTCGTTCGCCGCAATGCACGACGCTGGCGGAGCGGGTGGGGGAGATTTTCGGCCGCCAGACCGCGGCGGCGCTCGTGCCGCTGGAGGCGGCCGAGGCGGGCATGCGGCTGGGCGGGCTCATCGGCCGGCCGGGGACGGGCCGGGCGACGCGGCACGAGATGATCGTCTTCGTGAACCAGCGGCCGGTGGACAGCCGCACGCTGAACTACGCGCTCATCGAGAGCTACCACGA
>JBIJDP010000461.1:0-3243 GCA_044344065.1 Opitutaceae bacterium | reverse complement strand
TGTCACTTTGCCTCCAGAGGTGCTTCAGGCCATCGAACGAATTCATCTCGAATATCCCAATCCTGCACCTTGAACCTTGGAGCGGGGGCAAGGTTCACTTTGCGAGTCCTGGCGGCAGACAAACCCCGGCACCTTATGGTGCATGGCTACTTCACTTCGCCAACTATCCGGCCGGGAAGAACGGGCTTCAGGAACCGGCACCAGTGGCACTGCGGCGCTTCCACCTGTCCCGCAACTTGTTGACATAGTCCACGACAAGTACCAGGAGCACGAGCAAGCCAAACGCCGTGCTGGCAATGGCCCCCAGCCGCTGCAAGGCCAGCAAGGGGTTCGGCCAAAGCATGAGGGCGATACCGGCCACCAGAGGGGTCAGGCCGGCGAGGTAAACGAGGAGGGGCGGAAACACAGGCTCGGGTTGCAGCGGATTCAGCACATGCCGCACATGGTAACGATCCCACCAGCGCCACAGATTGGACGTCACCAGACCGTGCCAGCCCCAGAACGGGATAACCAGCAACACTATGCCGAGGAGTGTGTGCGCCGCGACGTCCGGGGCCGCCGCGACTGGCACGGCGAACAGGGTGGCAAGCTCAACGATGCCATTGGCGACGTCGCCTATCAGGGTCGAGAGTGAATCGAGCGGGGGTGATTTCGCAAGCGAATCCAATGCCGCTTGTCCCCATGACACAAGCTGGTGACGCACGCCGTAAAGCGCCAGCAGCGTACCCACCAGAGCGGCGAAGCGAGCGAAAACCAGAGCCATCACTCTGAAACCCCGCTCGCCTGGAACCTTCGCCAGTCCCGAAAGTTCGTTTGGCTCCAACAAACCCGTCCCGGCATGTTCCGCCGCCTGGAGCGCAACCAGGCTGACAAACTGGTCCCTGTTGTCCCAGTAGGCGGAATGATCGGAAAGCACGCTACGTTGATTGACTACCTCTACAGAGTACATGCCGGGGATCTGCACGCTATCCGACATTCTGGATGACAGACACCAGGCCGCCAGCAACGCCTGCGGGAGAGATTCCACCGGTTTGCTTTCCTCGCTGAGCGGGCCGTTCGGCACCGGGTCGGAACGCGAGTAACAATCCAGCCAAAGGAGGTCCGGACGAACGGAACGCAGCGAGAGCCTGGCCAAACGATCCAGGTAGGGCCCCCAACCGGCCAGAGTCCCCTGGATTACCAAGAAGAACACAGCCAAGCCGAGACCCGCCGTCCAATGCGCAAGAGGGTCGAGGTAGCCCCGTGTGACGGCAACAGGTATCTGCTGGATCATCACCAACACGGCAACGATGAACAGGGGCAGTGCCCACGGCGTGGCCCATAGCATCCGCACTGGGCGCCGCCCGCCAGCGCGCTGCTGTCCGGCAATTATCGGTGCAGAAGGGATGGCCTGCTGGTACTGGAGGATGCGCAGTTCCTCAAGTTTCCCTATGCCGGAACCCAGAGTCAGCAGCAGAGGCACGTTGGCCGGCTCGGTTGTCTGAAGCGCCTCATGCGCAATGGCAGCCCCCTGCGAATGGGCGACAACCACCACTTGGCGGCATTGCCGGGCGAGCCACTGTAGATCACAGCGCACATGGTGCACGGCTGCGGCGCGTTCGATAGGACTGGAAAGCAGGACGTAGCTGTCGCCCAGGGTGCCTGTAAGTGTCAGCAGTACTCCAGAAAGCCATTTGCGCAATGGAGCAATCGGCAGGACCGCAAGCAGGGCCAACAATGCCACCAGCACTTGCAGCAGCGCCGCGAGCGGGATGGAGGACAAATAGCCGGTAGCAGCGCGGGTCTTTCCCCAGACGCTGGCGGCAAGCCTCACCCGCTTACCCGCGTGGGAAAGGATGACCCACGTTCCCACGGTGAGCAGCCAGCCTGCAATCTGGCGGAAAGGCGGCCGCCGGAACTCTGACGCCCACCAACTTTCTGCGAGCAGCCACTTCGACGGGCCGGAAGCCGGGCAGTCCATGCTGATCAGGACATGGGCGGGCTGGGTATCTTCCAGCAGCGGAGGCGCCAGAATCGAGTGCTCGATCCGCAACTGCCCACGGGCGGCATTAACCCCATCGGCACCGGGTTGCTCCAGCCAATCCCGCAGCCATTTGATCATGGGCGTGGCAAAGCGCAGCAATGTGTCGGCCTGCGGCTGTTCGCCAATGCCATGAACGAAGAGCACACCCAATTCGTGTTTAACGTCCTCCCTCGCTGGGGCTTTGCCTTCAGTCATTCGCAGGTATTGCGTTGAAGTTCTTGACGAACAGCGACGATTGGGGAAGGTGGGGTAGTGCAGCCATGTAACAGGAACCTGAATCGGTTCGCCCGCCATTGACCGCAACCAATGAAGTTCTGCTCATGGCACCCGCCTCAGTTTCGATGGAACGGGGGAAGTCTGCCCCTTGAGTGATCCATGTGACAAGGGTGGCGAGAGATGCACGAGACTTTTAGCGACATCACCTGAGGCCTGGCAGCGGGCCATGCCAACGGACCCAGGCTTGCTGATCCCCATCGGGAGATCAACAGCACAGCCACCTTCAACGACGGGTGCTGAGCTTGGAAAAGACCTTCGTTTCTGCTTCATGGCGGGCAGCAGATCGGCCACTGCCGACATTGGGGTGTGTCTCCGCCAACGGCCGCAAACAGTCGGTCAACGGTCATAGACCTGAAATTCTGGCTGAGTGACCGCTTGTCACATCAGGCTATAGCAGGTTTCGACCCGGAAGAGCCATTCGTCAGCTCAATAATGGCGCCCAAAAGCAGCCGTCCAATACGGCGAAATGCGCGCCTCCGCAGGCGGCATCCCGCAACTCATGACAGTATCTGCCGCCGTTCCGCCAGCGCCGATTTTGCTGGCCGCCGCCCGAAATACCCTTACCGTGCAGCCCAAGCCTCTGCCGCCAGCGGCAACTCATTCAATTCCGCCCGCGCGTCTCGCCACGTCGGATAGTGCTGCTCCAGCAGCGTCACGAAGCGCTCGCTGTGCGTTGGCTCGACCAGATGCAGCATTTCATGCACGACGACATATTCCAGCAAATCCTTTGGCTTTTTGACCAACTCGGTGTTCAGACGGATGTTCCCTGCCCGGTGGTTGCAGCCGCCCCATTTGGTCTTCATACGCTGGAGGTAGTAGCGAGACACCAATACACCTAGTTTCGCTTCCCATTTTTCAATCAGCGCTGGCACAACCGCGTGCAGAAGGGCGCGGTGCCATTCCCCCATGACAGCTTCACGCTGCTCTAGCGTGCTGCCAGGCCG
>JBIJDP010000460.1:0-3245 GCA_044344065.1 Opitutaceae bacterium | reverse complement strand
CCTCGTCGGTCACGCGCAGTCCGTTGATGAAATTCGCCTTCAGCCCGGACGTCTCCATCGCCTTGGTGATGGCCTTGCCGCCGCCGTGCACGACGACGACGTTGATGCCGACGGCAGCGAGAAACGCGATGTCGAAGGCCACGCGCGTCCGCCCGGCCGGGTCGGGATCATCCATGAAGCTGCCCCCGTATTTCACGACGAAGGTGGAGCCGTGAAAATCCTGAATGTAGGGCAGTGCTTCGATCAGGACCTTCGCCTTGGCCGTGATTTCAGCGACGTTCATTGACAGACAAAACGCCAGTGGAGGAACAAATTGGCGTCAGGATTGCGAGGTATGCGTTCACTTTGGTGGATCGGAAACAGTCGAATAAGGCGAACGTCCCGCTGTTTTCCACAAAAATGTGCAGGCGCACCAGCCGCCTGGCCAACCCGGACTGAAATTCTGCTTCACTCCGGAGCGCGCCACCCCAAGTTCTCCACCGTGTCCAGCACGTCACTCCAGTTCACCGACCGCAGTGCCCATCGCGCCTGGCTTGCGACGCAAGCCGCGCTGCCCGCCGGCTTCCGCGTCGGCACCACGCGCTTTGATTTCACGCCGCGTGAAGCCCCCAAGCCCGCGAAGATGACGCTGACACTCATCGTCCTCGACGAGGCCTCGCCGGACTTTGCCGCCTTGTTCACCAAAAACGCCATGCCCGGCGCACCGGTGCTGGTGGGTCGCCGCCGCCTCGGCGAACCCGCGCTCGCCGCGATCATCGTGAACAACAAGATTTCCAATGTGTGCGCCCCGGGCGGCGTGGAAGCCAGCGAACACATCTGCACGGAGACCGCGCGCCTCCTCGGTGTTGGCGCACCGCAGATCCTGCCCAGTTCCACGGGTGTGATCGGCTGGGGTCTGCCGGTTGAGGCCATGACCGCGGCCCTGCCCGCCGCGGTGGCGGCGCTTGCCGGCGGTTCGGTCATGCCGGCGGCCGAGGGCATCGTGACCACGGATCTTTATCCCAAGGTGCGCCGGGCCGCCGTCGGCGCCGGCAGCATCGTGGGCATCGCCAAGGGCGCCGGCATGATCGAGCCCAACCTCGCGACCATGCTGGTCTATATCCTGACCGACCTGGCCGTCCCGCGCGCCGCGCTCCGCGCGATGCTGGCGCGGGCCATGGACGTGAGCTTCAACACCATCAGCGTCGACAGCGACACCAGCACCTCCGACACCGTCGTCGCCATTTCCTCCCGACGGGTGCCCTGTCCTGACCTGGCGGCCTTTGAGCGCGGCCTGCAGCAGGTGTGCCGCGACCTCGCCGAGGACGTCGTGCGCAACGGCGAAGGCGTGCGGCATGTCATTCGCGTGGCCGTGCGCGGAGCCGCGGAAGCCCCGCAAGCCCGCGCGCTGGGCAAAGCGATTGTCAATGCCCCGCTGTTCAAATGCGCCGTGGCCGGAAACGATCCCAACGTGGGCCGGCTGGTGCAGGCCATCGGCAAGCATGTCGGTGCGCAGGCGCCGGGCACCGATCTCTCCAGGCTGCGCGTGCAAATGGGCGGCATTGAGATCTTCGCCCAAGGCGTGTTTCAGCTCAATCCCACCAAGGAAACCGCGCTGGTCGCCCACCTCAAGGAGGCGGAACTCTATGCGAGCGCCCCGCCCAAGGACGGAGTGTTCACGGCGCCGATCGACTTTCCGCCGCATGAACGCTGCGTCGAGATCGAGGTTGAGCTGGGCCAGGGCCAGGTCGCCGCAACGGTGTTGGGCGGCGATCTCACGCACGAGTACGTGAGCGAGAACGCCGATTACCGGAGCTGAGGACCGACGGTCGGAGGATCTGACTGCTCAAAGCCGCCGCGGCAGGCAGCCCGCTTGCGGGCGCTGGTTGGGGCGACGCACGCAAAAATGAGTGCGAGCGAGCCCGCGGCCTACGCGACGACGATCCGCCTACCGGTTCTCGTGCACCACCTTCGCCGGCGGGAAGCCGTTGAAGTAGGTCGCCGAGGCATGACTGTAGGCGCCGATGTTGACGCTGTAGACCAGGTCCCCGCGCTCCAGGTCGGGCAGGTTTTCCGCCATCGATACCACATCGAGCGCATCGCAGGTGGGGCCGAAAACGGAGCAGATGCTCGTCGGCCCCTTCTTGAAGGCTTTCACCGGATACTTGCAGTGATCGAAGATGACTCCCGAGTACGTGTGATACACGCCGTCGTTGATGTAGTACGAAGTCTTGCCGTCACGCACGGCCTTGCCGATGACCGCGGCGACCGAGGTGCCGCTGACGGCGGCCAGGAAACGACCGGGTTCGGCGAGGATCTGGATGTCCTTCGGGAAGAGACGCTCGAGCTCGTTGTTGATGACCTTGGCGAGTTCGGGGAACGGCCTGACCGAGTCATCGTACGGCGCCGGAAAGCCGCCGCCAATGTCGAGCAGGTTCATCTTCGCATAGCCGCGATCGCGGGCCTCCTTGAAAATGTTGGCCGAAAGATTCAGTGCCTGGACGTAGTTCTCGAAATTGGTGGTCTGGCTGCCGACATGGAAGCTCAGGCCCTCGACCGTGAGGCCGAGACGGTCCGCTTCCAGGATGAGATCAACCGCCTCGCCCGGCAGCGCCCCAAACTTGGAGGAGAGCTCCACCATGGCGCCCGTGTTGGGCACCTTGAGGCGCAGCACCAGTCCCGCGTTGGGGGCGTGGCGCTTGATCTTTTGGATCTCCTCGAGATTGTCGAAGGTGACGAGCGGCTTGTAACGGTTGAGCTCCTCGAGCGTATCAGTGGGCTTGGTCGGGTTCGCGTAGATGATCTTGTCCCAGATCCAGTCCTGGCGCTGCTTCGCCGGCAGGTGCCTGATGTTCTGGTAGACGATCTTGAACTCGGGCATCGAGGCGACGTCGAAGCTGGCGCCCTCCTTGAACAGGGTGCGCACGATCTCGGCATCGGGATTGGCCTTGACCGCATAGTACGCCTGCACGCGCGGCAGATGCTTGCGAAAGAGCCGGTAGGCCTTCCGCAAGGCGTCGTGATCGATGATGAAAAGCGGCGTGCCGTGTTGCTGGGCGAGTTTCTTCAGCCGGGCCTGGGAGATCATGGGGTGGTGATAGTGGCTCAGTCAGTCACGAGGAAGTTCTTGAACTGCCAGGGATCCTTCCGGTCGAGATCGGGCTTTACGTAACCGTCAAAGGTCGTGTCGCGGTTCTTGAGCGGGGTCCAGTCGGAGGCCTTGGAAATCCAGCGGCCGAGATAGGGCTTCGCGATGCGCAGGATGT
>JBIJDP010000459.1:0-3246 GCA_044344065.1 Opitutaceae bacterium | reverse complement strand
TGCTGCTGCTGGCCGGCGCAGTCATGCTGGTGCTGCAGGTGCGCTGGGGTTCACCGGTACTGCCGGATGATGCCTGGAAGCCGACCGGCGAGGAGGCGCCGGTGCCGTTGATTCTGCTCCTGTTGCTGCTGAGCATCGGCCTGCCCTATGCGCTGCTTTCGGCGACCAGCCCGCTGCTGCAACGCTGGTTCAGCCTCGCCGGCCACGGCGACCGGACCTACCGGCTTTACGCCGTCTCCAATGTCGGCTCGCTCCTGGGCTTGCTGAGTTACCCGGTGGTCACCGAGCACTTCCTGTCCTTGCCGGTTCAGGCCGACGTGTGGGCGCTGACGTTCATCGTCTTTGCGGTCTGCTGCGGCTGGTGTGCAGTGCGGCTGCGGCAGCCGGTCCTCACGCAAAACGCGCCCGTCGCCGCCCGCCCGGCCGGGACCCGGCCGCAAGCCCTGACGGTCGTTTGCTGGCTGCTGCTGGCCAGCAGCACATCCGCCATGCTGCTGGCGGTGACCAACCAGCTTTGCCAGGAGGTCGCGCCCGTGCCGTTTCTGTGGGTACTGCCTCTGGCGATCTACCTAATCACCTTCATCATCTGCTTTGACCGGCCGCAGTGGTATCGGCGGCGTGTGTTCGTGCCAGTCACGGTGTTGCTGACCTTGCTGGTCCTGATCACGGCTTTCGTGGGCGTGCGTTTGAACATCCCGGTGCACATCGCGGTCAACAGCGTCTTCCTCTTCGCCTTCTGCATGACCTGCCACGGCGAACTGGTGGGCCTGAAACCACCCAGTGAACACCTCACCTACTTCTATCTGATTATCGCCCTTGGGGGCGCCCTCGGCGGGGTGTTCGTGGGCCTGCTCGCCCCCCTGTTGTTTACGAGCTACTGGGAGTTTAACATCATGACCACGCTGTCATGGGTGGTGCTGGCGGTGGTGTTTGCCCGCGACCGGGAGTCGTTCTTCTTCAAGGGGGACCGCTGGCATTTCGCCCTGCTTGTTTTCATTCTCACCTACACGGTGCTGCGGATGGCCTGCGCGGTGGTGGCTGTACGGCAGTTGCTGTCCGGGTGGATGCTGAGTCTGGCGGCCGCGACGATCGCGAGTGCCTTGGCGACAGCATTGTTGCTGTGGTTGAGCCGCCGGACCGTCTTCCCCGCTTCGCGTTACTGGCCGCGCTGCCTCGTCGGCACCGTCATCTTTCTGGCGGAGTGCTTCATGGTGGTGCGCATCAATGAGACGAATCACCGGACCCTGGCGGCGGATCGCAACTTCTTCGGCACCCTGCGGGTGCAAGTCTGGCCGGCCAAGCCGCCGGAGCCGGCCATTGCCCAACTCACCCACGGGCAGATCAACCACGGCATTCAATACCTCGACGCAACCCTGGGCCGACAGCCCACCAGCTACTACGGACCGATGAGCGGGATCGAAACGGCGATCTTGCAGCATCCGCGAAGTCAGATCACGTCCGGTCATCCCTCGCAGCCGATGCATATCGGGGTGTTGGGCTTGGGCACCGGCACCTTGGCCGCTTTTGCCCGCCCGGGCGACACGGTCCGTTTCTACGAGATCAACCCTGTCGTCATTCGGTATGCCAGCGGGCCGCGGCCCTATTTCAGCTACTTGCGTGACTGCCAGGGTGAAGTGGAGATCATCCGGGGGGATGCCCGTCTGTCGATGGAACGGGAATTGGCCGCGGCCCGGCCGCAACGGTTCGATGTGCTAGTCATGGATGCTTTCTCGAGCGATTCCGTCCCGGTGCACCTGCTCACGCGCGAAGCCTTCCAGCTATATGCCCGGCAGTTGCGGGATGAGGACTCGATCATTGCGGTGAACATCTCCAACCGGTTTCTCGATTTCAGGGATCTGATCGCCACCACCGCCCGGGAAATGGGCTTCACTGCCCTTCTGGTTGAGGTGGGACAGATCGGTATCCAGACCCGCCCGTCGAGTTGGATGCTGGTCACCCGATCTCCGGATTTCATCGCCAATGACGAGGTTCGTAAGCACGCGCACATTTGGCAACCGCGACGGGACCTGATCTGGACGGATGCTTTCAGCAATCTCCTCCACCTGCTCCGCTGAGAGCAAAGTCACAAAATATGCGCTTGTCAGGCAGTGGAATCCTGCCTCCCCTGTACGCATTCTAATGAAGAGTATTAGCGAAATTATCCGCCGCCCCTTGGTCTGGATCTGCATTGCCGCCGTCTATGCGCTTCCCCTGTTCACCCTCAACGGCGCCGTCGACATGTTTCTCAAGCTCAACGGCATTGAGGGCGAATCAACGGACAGTGTTCACGCCAAGGAGATTGACGTGCTGGCTTGGAGTTGGGGTGCATCCAACTCCGGCACGACCCACTTTGGCAGTGGCGGTGGGGCGGGAGTGGCCAACGTGCAGGATCTGTCGTTGACCAAGTATGTGGACAAGTCCTCGCCCACGCTGCTGCTCAAGGTCATGAACGGTGCTCATATCACAGACGCCACCCTCGTCGTGCGGAAAGCCGGATCCACCCCTGTCGAATACATCAAGATCGTCCTGACGGATGTGCTGATTAGCTCGATTTCCATGGGCGGCAGCGGCGGTGAGGACCGGCTGACCGAGAATGTGACGCTGAATTTCGCCAAGGTGGAGTATACCTATACTTATACTGACCAATATGGGAAAACCTTGGCGTCGCCCGTGACCAGATGGGACATTCCCGCTAACAAAATGTATTGAACCGGCGATTGCGCATGGTCGTCCGAGCCGGAACCGGACGGGCGCCACCCCGGAAAGTGGCCATACCGCATGAATCATGATGAAGCAGTCGCCTGAAAATCAAAGTCAGGGCCGGCGCCAGTCATGGCCTTGGGTGGCGGGCCTGGCGCTGGTTTATCTCCTGCCGTTCTTTTCGCTAAGTGGCGCCATCGACATATTTCTCAAGCTCAACGGCATCGAGGGTGAATCAGTGGACAAGATCCACGCCAAGGAGATTGACGTGCTGTCTTGGAGTTGGGGTGCATCCAATTCCGGCACCACCCACATAGGTGGTGGTGGCGGGGCGGGAACGGTCAACGTGCAAGATATGTCGTTGACCAAATATGTGGACAAGGCCTCACCGGCCCTGCTGCTCAAAACCATGAATGGCGGACATATCCCCGACGGAACCCTCACGGTCCGCAAAGCCGGATCAACGCCGGCGGCGTATCTCCAATATGATTTCGAGGAAATCATGGTGACCGCCCTCTCCACCGGTGGCAGTGGAGGCGAGGACCG
>JBIJDP010000458.1:0-3249 GCA_044344065.1 Opitutaceae bacterium | reverse complement strand
TCCTGCAGGATCGCGTCGGCCCTGCGCAGGATTTCGAGCCGTTCGCGGGTGATTTCACCGATGACGCGGACGCCGAGGCCCGGGCCCGGGAAGGGCTGGCGCCAGACAACCTCGCGGGGCAGGCCGCAGGCGGCGCCGACGGCGCGGACCTCATCCTTGAAGAGTTCGCGCAGCGGCTCGAGCAGCTTGAGCTTCATGCGCGCCGGCAGCCCGCCGACATTGTGGTGGGACTTGATCAGCGCGGCGGGGTTGTTGCCGATGGCCACGCTTTCAATCACGTCGGGGTACAGCGTGCCCTGCGCGAGGAATTCGGCCCCGCCGATGGTCTTGAGCGATTTCTCAAACACCTCGACGAACGTGCGGCCGATGATCTTGCGCTTCTGCTCGGGCTCGGTGACGCCCTTCAACCGGCGCAGGAACAGGGCCGAGGCATCCACGACGCGGACATCGATCTTGAAATTGCGGGCGTACAGGGAAATGACCTGCTCGCGTTCCCCCTGGCGCAGCAGGCCGTTGTCCACGAACACGCAGGTGAGCTGGCGGCCCACGGCCTTGTGAATGAGGGCGGCCGCCACGGAGGAATCCACCCCGCCGGACAGGCCGAGCAGGACGCGGGATTTGCCGACAGTGGCGCGGATCTCCTCCACCGAGCGGCGGATGAAATCGGCGGTGGTCCAGTCCTGCGCGGCCTGGCAGACGCCGACGAGGAAGTTGCGGACGACATCGACCCCGCCCTCGGTGTGGAACACCTCCGGGTGGAACTGGATGCCATAAAAATTGCGCTTCAGATCCTCGATGGCGGCGAACTCGGAGTTGTCCGTGGTGCCGATCGCGACAAAGCCGGGCGGGAGCTTGATGAGGCGGTCGCCGTGCGAATTCCACACGCGCAGTTTCCGCGGCAGTCCGGCAAAAAGCCGGCCGGGCCGGCGGATCGAAAGGGTGCCGTGGCCGTACTCGCGGTCATCGCTGCGGGAGACCTTGCCGCCGAGCAGGTGGCCCATGAGCTGGATGCCATAGCAGATGCCGAGGACCGGGACGCCCAGTTCAAAGATGTCCCGGTCGGGAATCGGCGCCTGGCGGGAGAAGACCGAGCTCGGGCCGCCGGAAAGGATGATGCCGACCACGCCGTCCGCCTTCAACTGGGCCGCGGGCGTGCTGTAGTGGTAGATTTTCGAGTAAACCTGACACTCGCGAATGCGGCGTGCGATGACCTGGGTGTATTGGGAACCGAAGTCGATGACGGCGATGGTTTGGGACATTTCAGGAGATGATTTTTATCGGAAAGGCAGGATCAACGCGCAGGCGGGGCCAGGGTGTCAATCGCACTAGAACCGGAGGCGGGAGTTTTCGTGGCCGCAACGCGGACACGGGCAAAGTTCGCGCCCGCCCGGTTCGGCATACAGCCGGTCGCAGCGGATGCAGTGGAAGGTCGTCTTGCGCCGCTGCCCCTCAAACCGGGCGTGATCGCGGCGGTCATACCAGAGCCAGAGCGCCAGGAACACCACCGCGACAAGCGCGCAGTAGATGACGGCGGCGGTGGACAGGGCGAGCATGGCGGAAATATAAACAAAAACGCGCCGAAGTGAAACTTCGACGCGTGACTTGGCATAAGGTGATCCGGGGCTCAGCTCTTGGCTTCGCCGCCGTCCTTGGGCGCTTCGGCGGCGGGAGCGGACTCGGCCGCGGGCGCCTTCTTGCCCTTGGCGGGCTTCCGGCCCTTGGACTTCTTGTAACCCGGATCGTCGGCCTTGACGAACTCGATCAGGGCCATCTCGGCGGCGTCGCCGAGGCGCTGCTGGCCGAGCTTGTAGATGCGGGTGTAGCCGCCATTGCGGTTCGCAAAGTCCTTGTAGGTCTCGTTGAACAGCTTGGTGATGACATCCTCGTCGCGCACGGAGGCGAGGGCGAGGCGGCGCAGGTGGATCGCGTCCTTCTTCTCGGTCTTCGCCGCGGCCTGCTTGGCCTTGGTGATGACCTTCTCGATGAAGGGGCGAAGGGCCTTGGCCTTCGTGAGGGTGGTCTCGATGCGGCCGTGCTTGAGGAGCGAGGCGCCCATGTTGGACAGCATGGCGGCGCGGTGCTCGCGGGTGACGCCGAGGGAGGAACGGTGTTTGTTGTGACGCATGGTGTTGGTTTTTTAGGTTGGCACCCGATCGGCAATCCGGTCGCAGCGTGGGGCGGCAGCGGACGGCGCGAGTGCCTGAGATTTATTGGCAGCGAGTAGTGAGGAGCGGGTAGCGAGTAGAATTGCAGCGACCGAGCCAGATGCCCGCTACTCGCTACCCACTACTCGCTACTTCCGAATCAGGCTTCCTTCTTGGTGTCGAGGAGGCGCTCGTCGAACTTCATGCCCAGCGAGAGACCGAGGGCCTCGAGCTTGTCCTTGATTTCGTTGAGCGATTTCTTGCCGAAGTTGCGGTACTTGAGCATCTCCTGCTCGGACTTCATCGCGAGTTCGCCGACGGTGGTGATGTTCGCGTTGTTGAGGCAGTTGGCGGCGCGGACGGAGAGTTCGATCTCGTTGACCGACATGTTGAGGAGCTTGCGGAGCTTGTTCTGCTCCTCGCTGACCTCGGACTGCTGGTTTTCGAATTCGTAGGTCTCCTCGCTCACGCGGTCGAACACGTCGATGTGGTGCTTGAGGATCGAGGCGGACTGCTTGAGGGCGTCGTCCGGCGTGATGCGGCCGTCGGTCCAGATCTCGAGGATCAGCTTGTCGTAGTCGGTGATCTGGCCGACGCGGGTGGCCTCGACGGCGTACTTCACCAGGCGCACGGGCGAGAACAGCGAATCAATCGGAATGACGCCGATGGACTGCTCTTCCTTTTTGTTGGCCTCGCCGGGGTAGTAGCCGCGGCCGGTCTTGATCTCGATCTCGGCCTCGAAGGTCTTCTTCGAGTCGAGCGTGCAGATGACCTGCTCAGGATTGATGATGGTGATGTTGGCGTCTGCCTGGATGTCGGCGGCCGTGACGGAGCCGGACTTCGAGACCTTGATCTGCAGGGTCAGCGGCTCGCGCTTGTGGGAGACGATGAGGACCTTCTTCAGATTGAGGACGATGTCGGTGACGTCCTCCACGACGCCATCAATGCTTTGGAACTCGTGGCTGACGCCGTCGATCTTGATCGACGAGATGGCGGCACCCTCGATGGAGCTGAGCAGCACGCGGCGGAGGGAGTTGCCGATCGTGTGGCCGTAGCCGGCCTCGAAAGGCTCGGCGATGAACTTGGCGTAGGTCGGCGTGGAGCC
>JBIJDP010000456.1:0-3262 GCA_044344065.1 Opitutaceae bacterium | reverse complement strand
AAGCAACGGGGTGCCCGGGTATTCGCCACGGTTGGGAGCGACGCCAAGGCGGCCATTGCCCGTGCCGCCGGAGCCGATGCCGCGTGCGTCTACACCCGCGAGGATTTTGCGGCCGCAGCGCGCGCCTTCACCGGTGGCCGCGGCGTGGATGTGGCCTACGACGGAGTCGGCCGCGACACCTTCAACGGCACCCTCGACAGTCTGCGGCCCCGCGGGATGTTCGTTTCCTACGGCAACGCCAGCGGGGCGGTGCCGCCGTTCGCCCCGCTCCTGCTGATGCAGAAGGGCTCGTTGTTTTTCACCCGGCCGACCATGGGCGACTATACCGCCACCCCGGCGGAATTGCAGGTGCGGGCCGCAGACCTGTTTGCCTGGGTGCAATCCGGCGCCCTCCGCGTCAGCATCGGCGCCACTTTTCCGCTGGCCGAGGCCGCCGCCGCGCACCGGGCGATCGAAAGCCGCCAGACCACCGGCAAGGTCCTGCTGTTGCCGTAGGCTCCTTTTTCTTTTTCCTCTTTCTCTTTCGTCAGGGTCCATCCCCTCTCTCGTTCGCACCCTCTTGACGCACGTGGCACCAGCTAAGAGCGGGCCTCCTGACGAAAGAGAAAGAGGCGGGGGGCCAACCCGGTGCTTGCCTGCGACCGGCCCGCCCGTAGTAATCGCCGCTCTATGTCCTCCGCCACCACTCTCGTCGCCCTCCTGCATGGACCCGACCAACCCGGCCTCGTGGCCAAGGTGGCCGGTTGGATTTTCGCGCGCGGCGGCAACATCCTGCACGCCGACCAGCACCGCGACATGGAGGCGGGCGTGTTCTTTCAGCGGGTCGAGTGGATCTCGGCCGCCGGTCCCGGTCAGACCGACCGTGAGCGCACGGAATTCGCCGCCTTCGCCGCCTCCCTCGGCATGCAGGCCCGCGTGTCCGACAACAGCCAGCGGCCGCGCGTGGTCATGCTGGTTTCCAAGGCGGATCACTGCTTTCATGATCTCGCCCTGCGCTGGCAGATGGGCGAGTTCGCCGGGGAACTGGTCGCCGTGATTTCCAACCATCCCGACCTGGCGGAAACCGCCCGTGGCTACGGCTTGCCGTACCATGTGATCCCGGTCACCGCCGCCACGAAGGCCGAGGCCGAGGCGCGCCAGCTGGCCCTGCTGCGGGAGTTGAAGGCGGATCTGGTCGTGCTCGCGCGCTACATGCAGGTGCTGTCGGCCGAGCTCCTCGACACCGTCGGCTGCCCGGTCATCAACATCCACCATTCCTTTTTGCCCGCGTTCGCCGGCGGCCGGCCCTATCATCAGGCTCATGCCCGCGGCGTTAAGCTTATCGGCGCCACCGCCCACTATGCGACGCGCGACCTCGATGAAGGCCCCATCATTCACCAGGATGTCGGCCGGGTGACGCACCGCCATGGGGTGGAGGATCTTATCCGCATGGGTCGCGACCTGGAGAAGCGGGTGCTGGCCCAGGCCGTGCGCTGGCATCTGGACAGCCGCGTGCTCGCCTACGGCAACAAGACCGTGGTGTTTGACTGAGCGCAGTCCGGGCGCACGGTTTTTGTTTTGGCCGCGCCAATGCCTGCTTCGTAGGTCAGCGCGCTTGCGCGCGCCAGTCCGCGCCCGCAAGCGGGCTGGCCTACAGTTATGAAACCAAAACAAAAGACCGTGATCCGGGCAGGAGGTGCCGGCCAACTCCTGCCTTTACGCAGGTGAGGCGATATGCTTCGTTGCCCCTTCCAAAATTGATCCCCGCATGAGCAAGCCTGAAAACCTTCCCACCCAACCGTCCGGCGCCACGCCGACCGATCCTGCCGTTGCCGACAAGTACGCCTTTGACGAAACGACGCTGCACCGGCTCTGGCGCCAATACGGCCAGGCCCTCACCATCGGCTGCGCCGCGGTGCTGCTGGTGATCCTCGCCCGGGGTGGCTGGGACTACATGGCTGCGCAAAAGGAACAGACGGTGCGCCAGGAGTATGCCGGCGCGTCCACTTCCGAAAAACTGAAGACTTTCGCCGATGCCCATGCCGGCCACGTGCTCGCCGGGGTAGCCCGGCTCCGCCTGGCCGATGAAGCCTATGCCGCCGGCAAGGGCGCCGAAGCGGTGACCGCCTACGAGGCCGCCCTGCCGGTCCTGAAGGACAGCCTCCTGGCGGATCGCGCCCGCCTCGGCCTGGCCATGGCCAAGGTGCAGGCAGGTCGCGCCACCGACGGCGAAGCCGCGCTCCGTGAACTCGTCGGTCAGGCCGACGCCTCCAAGGGCGTGCGCACCGAGGCCGCCTACCACCTTGCCAGTCTGGCTCACACCGCCGGTCGCACCGACGATGTAAACAAGTATACCGACCAGATCATGCAGATCGATGCCGGCAGTCCCTGGGCGCAACGCGCGCAGATGCTCCGCCTCCAGGCGGCGGTCGCCAAGGCTCCGGATGCAGCGACTCCTTCCGCCACCCCGGCCGCGGCGGCACCCGCTGCGAGTGAACCGTCCATCAAGCTGAATCTCCCGACCGGCAAATAACTCCCGCGCGGATCCCGCGCGTTGCAACACCACGGCCCGCCTTCACCGGCGGGCCGTTTCGTTGTGGAGGACACAGGTCAATGTATGGACTGCAGTCGCGGGGTGTAGGAGACCTGCTGGCAGGCGATGGCAGGATGTAGGGGCGCACCTCGTGAGCGCCCGTTCACGCCGCCAACGCGAATCGATCGGGCGCAGTCAAGCTGCGCCCCTACAAATCGCCTGCAAGCAGGCTCCTATCTCTTAAGCCGGCAGGCTGTTAAAAATCCTGCAGCCGACCCTCGCCCTGACCGCGCTGTGGCGCGAGCCGGGCCATCACCTCGCCGAGCAGATAGATTGATCCTGTCACGACCAGCACATCGTCGGGTCCGCCGGCAGAGCAGCCACCGCTGTCGGGAAAAAGTTTCGCCACATCGCCGCGTTCGCATCGGCCGGTGAAATCCGCCGGCACCAGGGCCATCAACTCGTCATGGCTGCACGCCCGCGCCTGCTGCGGCACCACGAGATGCACTTCGCGCGCAAACCGGCACACGGTCTCGATCAAGGGCCGCGCCCGGGCCGCACCCAGCACGCCGGTGATGACCACTGGGCGCCGGCCGGTCTCGGCGTACAGACGCTGCAGGTTGACCGCCAGGACCGTGGCGCCCTCCGGGTTGTGTGAGGCATCCAAAATCATCAGCCGGCCGTCGAGCCGCACGCGCTGCCAGCGGCCGGGCCAGTCCACATGATGCAGGCCGGCGGCGATGACCTCCG
>JBIJDP010000591.1:0-2623 GCA_044344065.1 Opitutaceae bacterium | reverse complement strand
ACAAATACACAGCCAATGCCGGCGCCTGAAAGATTTCAGGTCTACATGCCGGTACCGAATGCGCCTGCGTGCGTCGCGCCCGTTTCGCCGCAGGAAGTTGACGAGTATATCGCCCAAATCGGCGAGTTTATCAACCGGCGCAACGCCTGGTTTATTGATGCTTCGTTACGGCAGGAAATCGAAAGGACTCTCCTCGCGCGCCGAGCCTGATGCGCGCTCCTGCGCCTTCGCCACTGTTGTGTCGCCGACAGCGACGCCCCGCATCCCTATGTCCCATTCCACTGCCACAACACCTATGCCGTCGCTCAATGACGGGCAGATGTGGTCCCATGGGCTGGACAAGTGGAATGCCCAGCCGGGTGAGTTGTGGAACATCCGCGCCGAATGGGATGCCGGTGCGTGGGCGAGGCACTTGCAGATGGAGGGACAGATCTTCAACGGGGCCCGGCTATTGAATCAGCCGGGCCCGTTCAAGCGGATCGGTGCCTTCGCCGCCTTGAACCAATATTGGCCGGGTTTTCGCCTGCAGCACGCCGGGAATGGCGGAGCCCTTACTCCGGAAGCCATGGCCCTGTGGGTCCCCGGGGTCACGCTCTGGCTGATCCCCTTTTATGCCCGTAGCCTGGTCATGGCCGGCGGAGTCCGATTTCAACTGCACGTGGCCTGTCCGACTGCGCATTTCCAGGCCGACCTGCTCAGTTACCTGCGCAGCCTTTACCATGTGCTGGACCGGCATCCGGCCTTCAAGGGAGAGATGGGAATCCTGACAGAACGAATCCTCACCTTGGGCCTTATCCTCGAGGCGGCCACCTATGCCACGACCAGTGGAATGGAGCCGCTGCGCAGCTTCACCGAGGGCGCCGGTCCGTGCCTCGCAGTCGGCAACGAGGAATTGCATATCGATCTTGTCTTCAACGAGCCGCGGTTTCTGGAAAACGCGGGCGGCCTGGGGTTGAACTGACCTCGCTTAGCGCGGATCAATAATTGATGTAGCCGGGGTCGCTGACTCCGGGGCTTGTCTTATGCTCCCGGACCGGGGTCAACGACCCCGGCTACAACGGCGGAAGCGGTCATAGTCATCCTTATACGCTCTTGAGACGACGCCAGATCAGAAGCCGCGTCGGTACGGCCTCATTTGGCTCCAAGAATCCGCGCCGGCAGGAACAGCAGTGCTTTCACGAGGGCCAGCAGGGCTTCCATGATCGTGGCCGCGATCCTGAACGGGATCGAGAGCAGCCAGAGGAACGGCCAGGCGATCAAAACGAGCAGGGCCAGCGGCCAGCAGAGAACGAGCAGCATGCCCCAGAGGAGCAGGGTCAGCAGTATTTTCATGGCATGTACCTCCTAGAACTTGTGAGGGCGTGGCAGGTTACAGTCGCGATCCAGGTGGGTAGGCTCTGCCCTTGGCGTCTTCGCGTCTTTGCGCTTAATCCGTCTTCAAAACTTGGCCCGCACGAGGTCGAACTCGACCTGCGCCCGCGGCGGCTTGTACGCCGAGTCCTCCGCGAAGAGGTCCTGATGGGCAATCAGGCCGAACGAGACGGGCAGGTTGCCCAGCTTGCCCTCGGACAAAGGACCGCCGCTCTGCCAGGTGAACTTCGACGGTTCCGGGTCCCTCCGCCGCGGCACGATGGCGGGCAGCTTCGATTCGGACACCACCATTTTGTCCAAGGTCACAACGCCGGACTCAGCTGCTTTCCGACTGCCGGCTGCGATGGTATCCTGCGCTGAAATCTGGAGCCGGGGCCGCGGTTGTGGCACCGCGCGGTCCTGCATCGGTAACTCTGCGCCACTCATGGGCCCGGCCGTGAAAGCCAAGAGAAGGACGGTGATGGCGGTGGTTTTCATGATTAACTCCGTTCCTTGGTGACTATTTTGACCGCAAGTTGCCCAATGTCGAGTGCCGGCCAATCATCCTGTGAAAACTGACTTGAGCTCGGATATTCCAATCCTTGGGGAACGCTAATCTGCGCTGATCTGCGCTAATAGAAAACGGCACTCTGACTGCAGAATCAGAGATCAGCGTGGATTAGCGAAGATCAGCGTTCAACGGGCTCGATTCAGGCGTGGGTTTCAAGACAGGCCTGACCCCATGCTGACCGTGCAATCCTAACGCGGCGCGCCAACTGGAAACTCCGCATCTAGCTTTTGGCCGATCTGCTTTTCCGAGAGCGTGGGGTAGTGCTTCCGAATCTCGGCCTCGCGAGCAGCTCTGTTCGATGCCTGTGATGCAAATGCGGGATTCGCATAGTCATCTCGCGCTGACGGACGAGCGCTGGAACACGCGGAAACAAGCAAGACGCCGATAAGCGCCGCACATGCGATACTCGATTTCATGGGGGATTTATTCGCCTAACGTTCAGTGATGAGCCATGGCGGTGCGCAGCACCGCCATTGGCTCTGGCCTTCCGAGTTAGCCTCTTTCTTTGGCTCTACCTTTTTGAAGTCACGGCTCGGATCTACGAGGTAGTAATACATCTGGGCAGACGTAACGCTTGGAAACACCTTTTCTTCCGAAAGTTTTAGCTCGCACTTCGAAACCTGAAAAAAGGTCCAGCTATCCATGATTCGGACAATGAAATGATGCTGCTTCTGATCGGAGCCTTGGTATCCGACGAAACGG
>JBIJDP010000455.1:0-3274 GCA_044344065.1 Opitutaceae bacterium | reverse complement strand
CCCTTGGCGTGGTTGTAAATGTAATAGGACGGCGGGACGCGGTCGGCGATGGCGGAGACGACGAAGACATTGTCCGCCTTGTCGCGGTCCGTGATCTGGCACACGCGGCCCGGCAGCTTCGCATTGATGAGGCCCTGGATCTGCTGCATCCGCGGGGAGAACCAGTGGGTCTTGGGAAAGTCCGCGTCGTAGGAGACGCCGAGGAGCGAGTTGTCCTGGCGGGAAAGATGCAGCCGGGCCCGCTGCATGGAACAGCCCTCGGCCCCGAAGATCTTTTCGCCGAAGGTTTGGGTGGTGAGATCGTAGAGGTAGATGCCCGGCGCGTCGTCGTCCGGCATGGCATGGGAGACATAGGCCTTGGTGTGGTCCGCGGTGAAACCGAGAAGGGAGTCGTCGTGGGCGTCGAGGTTGAGCATCACCCAGGGGGCGGATTCGCTCGTGCGCACGAAGTAGCGCATGACCTTGTCCTTCCAGATGGCGGTGCCGAGCACGCGGCCCTGCAAGTCGCTGAAGAAGCCGTGGCGTTCGCCCTCAGGGGTGTCGATCCACTCGACGACATTGTAACGGTCCGCGGACTGGCCGCTGGCGCGGGCGGCGCCGGTGGCGGGGTTGATCAGGGCCGGTCCCGTGCGCGACTCGCTGTCGTATTCCGAAAACCAGACGTTGATGAGTCCCGGCTTCTCCTCGGGAAAGGAGATGATGCTGAAGGCCTCGCGCATGTTGAAGGACAGGGCCTTCTTTTTCTTCACATCGTAGACCGAATAGCCCTGGCGGGAGGCGCCGATCACCAGTTTGGAGTCCGTCAGCCAACCCACCGGAAAGGTGGATTTGCCGGCCACCATGAAGGCCTGGGTTTCGCCGGTTTCGAGATTGAGCAGGCTGATGCCGTAGTCGTCCTGCTCCTTGTCCTTTTCGTCGAAGACGGAGTAGGCCAGCCACTTGCCATCGTCGGCAATCATGGGGCCGATGACGGCGGGCTTGCGGAATATTTCCTCGACGGAAGGGGCGGCGGAGAGGACGGATCCGGCCAACAGCAACGGAGCCAGCCGCCTGAGCAGGTTGGAGATGAGCATGGGAGGGCAGGCCGAGCTTGGGCGATGCCGGAGGGGGAGTCGAGCGCGGCAAAAACCGGATGGCGGAGACCGGGGTTCGGAGAGCGAAGACAGTAGTGCCGGACTTCAGCCGGCACTGGTTTGTGAGACTGAACTGCGGGCGGCGCTCCAGCGCGGACTAAAGTCCCGCGCTACGATCCGGCCGACCCTGCAGCCCCGAGAGTGAACTGAACTTCGTCGTGCCGGTCTTCAGCCGGCATTGGTTTGAAAGTCCGTAATCACGATGCGGCGTTCGAGCGCGGGCTCAACTTACGCCTTCTTCCACGCCGCGATGAACATGCCGTTGGCGTTCAGTTCGTGCGGCCAGAGAATGAGCTGCGCGGCCCGGCCGAGCACGGGCTCGGGGGTGAGCTCCGGGTGCGCGGCAGTGAAGGCGCTGGCGATGGCGGTGGTTTCGCTGCGGGTGAGCGTGCAAACGGCGTAGATGAGGCGGCCCCCGGGTTTGAGCGAACCGGCGACATGGTTGAGCAGGGCGGCCTGGGTGACGGCGAGTTCGCGCACATCGTCCATCGTGGTCGTCCAGCGGGCGTGCGGGTTGCGCTGCCACGTGCCGGTGCCGCTGCAGGGTGCGTCCACGAGAATGCCGTCGAACTTGGTCTTGGTGGGAAGCTTCGCGGACCCGTCCCACAGGGCGGTGCGATAATTGAAGAGCTTCGCACGGGCGGCGCGGCGCTTGAGGGTTTCGAGGCGCTTGAAGTTGCGATCGGTGGCCCAGATCACGCCCTTGTTGTACATCAGGTCGGCGAGGTGCAGCGTCTTGCCGCCTTCGCCCGCGCAGGCATCCCACCAGGTCTGGCCGGGCAGGGGCGCGGCGGCGACGCCGACCAGCTGCGAGGCGAGGTCCTGGATCTCGAATTCGCCGGTCTTGAACTGCTCGGTCTTGAAGAGGTCCTGCGTGCCGGTGAAACGCACGGCATCCGGGGCGAACTGGGTGGTCTCGGCGGAAAACAGCGACTTGGCCAGGGCATGGGCGTGGCCGGGACGCGCCCGCAGCCACAGGGCGGGATCGCGCTGGAGCTGTCGGAGGTAGTCGGGCGAAAGCGTGACTTCCGACGCCAGCCAGTCGGGCACGGCGCGGACGGCAAGCGCCTCGGCCTTGATGGATTTCTCATCGGCCTGGAAGCGCTCGTGCAGCGCGACCGCCTCCTCGAGGCGCCGTTGGGGGGAGAGTTTCGGGTCGAGCCATGAGAGCCAGCGGAAATAGGCGAAGACGGTCTGGCTGATGGCGCGTTTCTCGCGGGCCCCGAGGTAGCGGTGCTTTTCAAAGTAAAAGCGCAGCGCCGTATCCGCCCGCTGGTCGCTGCTGATGGCGGCGAGGACGAGGGCGGCATGGTTGAAGGTGGCTTGGTCGGGCATGAGTTGACCCCACACAGGACCGGAACCCCGCGGAGGACAAACACCGAAATGGGGAATGTGCCGGTGTGGGCCGGGCGTGTTTTCCAATGCCGATTCGGTAGGTCAGCGGGCTTGCTCGCGCCCAACCCGCGCCCGCCAGCGGGCTGTCTACCGCCGCCTCCTCAAGACGGGTGCAAGTGCGGCGCCGGATGGGCGTCAGTCGAAATGACTCAGGAAGATCACCGTCCGGTACTCAAAGGTGACGCGGTCGTCCTGGGCGTGGCGCTGGAAGATGGAGCGCAGGCCGGCCATGAACTCCTCGTGGCCGGGCTGGCCCACGTTGGGCACGTAGGAGGAGGACAGGGCGCGGCCGATGAGACCCTCCAGGTCAAAGGTTTGCTCGTTCGAGAAGGTGTGTTTCGCCACGCCGGACGGGGCGAAGAAACGGCCGATGACCGCGTCGTCGAACTGGGCGTGGTTGACCTCGTTGTAGTCGGCGGTGCCGGTCCGCAGGAGATCCTCGTAGTCGCGGAGAAACGGCGTGGTGTCGGTGAGACGCTCGTTCCAGATCAGGGCGACCTGGCCGCCCGGCCGGAGGATGCGGACAAACTCGGCGCGGCAGGCCTTGAGGTCGAACCAGTGAAAGGCCTGGGCCACGGTGATGAGATCGATCGAGGCCGAGGGCAGCGTGGTGGCCTCGGCGCGGCCGGCGACCGACTTGAAGTTCACCTCGGACCCGAGCGCCTGCTCGGCGGCGGCGCGCATGGTGGCATTGGGTTCCACCGCGAACACGCGGCTGGCCAGCGGCAGGAGCAGGGCGGTGAAGA
>JBIJDP010000454.1:0-3275 GCA_044344065.1 Opitutaceae bacterium | reverse complement strand
CGTAAAGGTCGGCGAAGGTGGCGGTCGAACAGAACTGCGAGCTCTGCGTGCCGAAATCCGTGCCGCAGATGACGGCGACGTCGATCAGGTCGCCGACGGTCTGCGCGTAGACTTCCAGGTTCTTCAGCGCGATGTCGCACTGGTAGTCGAAGATCTTGTGCACGTAGTCACGGCGCTCGACGAGGGAGACATACCACTCGCTCACGTCGCGAATGCCCTTGGGGTGCTTGAGAAAGGCCGCGGGGACGAGGGCGATGTCGCCGAAACCGGTGCCGCCGACGCCACCGACGATGGCGCGTTGCTCGCCTTTCAACCGGACCAGTTCGCTGCGCCAGTGCGCGATCTCGGCCGCGTCCACCGGCTTGAATTCCTCGCAGTTGTCGGCGGGGTTGAGCTTGTCCTCGTCGATCGGCTCCTGGCGCACGATGGCATCGAAGAAATAACCGCCGGCCGGCATGTGTCCGCTGGGTGGAACCGAGGTGTCGCCCTCGGGGAAGACGTAGACGTCGCCGGACGGGTCTTCGCGCGGACCGAAACCCGCCGGCACGAGCATGACCTGGCCCCATGGGGCGCGCCATTCGCGCCAGCCCTCGTTCTTGAAGCCGAACATCGTGCTGCGGGCCTTCATGCCCACGCAGTCCGAGCCGAGGGCGCGGGCGAGATCGTCCTCCACCTCGCCGAGCATCTGGTAGGGCTCGACGACTTTCACCGGGTGGTCGGGCAGGCCGTAATGCTGGCGCAGGCCGGCAACACAGCTCACGTGCATGCTCGTCAGGCCGGTGCTGCCGATGTCAACCGGCACGGGGCCGGGCTGGTGGTTGAGGGAGCGGAGGACTTTTTCGCGCGAGGTCATGGCGGGAACAGATTAGGGGTGATGCCTGACCCGCCGGAACCGGCCGCTCAGCCTTTCAGGCCGAGCAGCTTTTCCTTGAGGTCGAGGTAGTAGAGATAGTCGTCGGGATTGACGTTCGGCGGGCAGCGGTGGTCGCAGAACGGAATGAAGCCGCCCTTCGCCACGTAGGGCACGAGCGACTCGAGCCACTGGCGGATTTCCGCGCGATTGTGGCCGAGCACCATTTTGTCCATGCCGCCCATGATGCGGAGTTCCGGGCCCCACTTGTCGAGGGACTCGCCGGGATGACCGGAGCCGTTGACCTCCCAGGGGAACATCGTGTTCACGCCGCCGGCGAGGAAGTGGGGGATGAGCGGCCGCACGTCGCCATCGCAGTCGATCCACCAGATGTCCACGCCGTGGGCACGGAGCTTCTTGCTGATGCGTTGGTAACGGGGCACGACGATGTCGCGGAAGAAATTCACCGAGACGAGCGGGCCGCTCTTGTAACAGATGTCCTCCCAGCCCGAGGCAAAGTCGAACTGCACATGCGGCAGCACGGCGTCGAGGAAGTCCTCCACGAGGAGGCAGGTGGTCTCGACGATGTCCTCGACCATCTCCGGGTAATCGAACACCGCGTAGGCCAGGCCCTCGACGGTGAGCATGTTGCGCACGACGCCGATCATTGAGCCGGCCGAGATGCCGAAGGGATAGTCGCGGTCGGCGGGATGGTTGCGCTTGATGGCGGCGATGTTGGGCTTGCGGCCGGGATGCTTGCGATCAAAGCGCTCGGCTTTCACGCGGGCCCACTCTTCGGGCGTCCGCACCGAGGACTCGAGGTAGTGGGGAATTGTGTCGTGGCCGTCGAGCGGCACCTCGGCAATGAGGCCGTCGCCGTTGCGCAGGATGCGGGTGGTGGCGTTGCGGGAGATTTCCTCGGCCGGGAAGGTCGGGTGCATCCACGGGGCCGAGACGACGGCGGTGCGGTCGAAGTTCAGGAAGACGTCCGCATCGTTGTTGTTGGTGATGCCGTGGTCGCGGAACATCGGCCAGAGCTTGAAGTTGTCGTCCCAGTAGCCGAATTCCATGTTGAAGCACCGGTCCACGGGCTGGTGGTGCATCTGGCGGCGGAAGCGCTCGCGCTCGGTCATGGTGCCGCGCCACTTGGGGCGGAAGGGCTGGATGGGAGAGGGTTTCACGGGAAAAGGCCTGTTGGCTTTTGGGTAGCGCCCGGCCTCAGGACGGGCGGATGGGCGTGCGCAGGGCAAACCGGCCCGGCCGGAGGCCGGGCCCTACCCATCGGGCGCTGTGATTCAAACCGGGCATTAATAATTTCCGTATTTTTCGACGAAACCGATGATGGCCTTGTAGGTGTCCCAGCTCACCTGGGGTGGGACCGAGTGGTCGGAGTGGTAGGCGTAGCCGCGCGTGGCCATGCCGGCGGCGAACTTGGTGCGGATCTCCTCCTCGAGGAGGCCGAGGTCGTTGGTGGCCATCTTCATCACGTCGATGTTGCCGAACATCGCGAGCCGGTCGCCGTGGGTGGGCGCGAACTTGCGGATGTCCATGCCGGCCTTCGCCTCGATGGGCTGGAGGCAGTCGAATCCGGCCTCAATATACATGTCGAGCACGCCGCTCACGCGGCCGTCGGTATGGTAGATGACCTTCATGCCGCGCTGGTGCGCCCAGTCGGCCATCTGCTTGTGGAAGGGCCAGACCAGATCCTTGTACATCGCGGGCGAGCACATGGTGGAGTGGTTGAACGCCATGTCGCCGTAGATCCAGAGTCCGTCGGGCTGCGCGCCCGCGTCGATGACGGCCTGCCAGGAGCGCAGGACGACCTCGGTGTGCACGGCGACAACGTCGCGAACCCATTCCGGGTCCTCGATCATCGCCATCAGGCACACCTCGTCGCCGAGGATCTTGCGCAACGCCTCAAAGCCCTCGACACCCGAGAGATGGGTCCACTGGTCCAGCTTGCGCGCCTGGCGGTAGCGGGCCAAAGCCAGCCTGGTGTCCACCTGGTTCGGGGCCGCGAGCATGGCGGGCCGGTAGGTCTTTTCCCAGACCTCGCGGCTGTCGCAGCCGAAGCCGATGTGCTCGGGCGTACCGGAACGGCCTTTCCAGAAGCGGGCGATGCCGCCCCAGGCATCGCGCACCGTTTCCGTCTCGGCGTCCTGCTTCAGGACATCGCGCTGGCCCGGGAAAATCGGCGGCCAGGACCAGCAGAGCACCGCGAAGTCGGCGTCCAGCAGGCGCAGCACATCGTGGTGGTCCCACTGGAGCCCCTCGCGCTGCCAGCGGGTGATGGTTTCCGGCCAGAACGTGTCCTGACGGGGCACACGGTCCTGGTCCTGGCGCGCGAACATACGGTTCACGCGCTCGCGACCGGTCAAAGCGGTGGCGCTCATGATGGCACCCCGTCCAAACCCGGGGCAGGGGG
>JBIJDP010000453.1:0-3279 GCA_044344065.1 Opitutaceae bacterium | reverse complement strand
AGCTGAATGCGACCTTCCGGGTCGTGGCGGCGGAACTGACCCGCTGATTCCAAAGTAGGGCGGGGTCTGTGACCCGCCTTCGGACGTTTCATTCGCTGGAAAGCGTTAACTGGGCAGGTCGAAGACCTGCCCTACTTCAAAGCGATGGCTTGGATGGGAGCGCGACCGTCCTCGGTCGCATTTGTGCGCCAACCATCCAGCCGAGAAAGAGAAAGATAACGAGAAAGAGAAAGATTGGATTCTAGCGGGATTCACGAATGGCGGGGTTCGGACCTGTCCTCCGTAGGCCCGGCGAAGGGGGAGACCCCGCCCGGCTATCTGACACATCCCGCCGTTGCCTGGGATCGGTTCCCACCGGGAGACGAGTATTCAGGGTGCCCGCAAGCAGCTGTGCGTAGCTATAATAATGGTTCGCGCTCGATTCGATGTAACTCCACCCCGGCGGCAATCGTCTTGCCCGGGAGATGCCCCTGACTGATCATCCGGCCGTGGTCCTCCACCGCCAATTTTCCCGTGGTCTGCTGCTGGCGGGGATTTTATGTCTGGCCCCCCTCATGGCGGCGGTGGAACCCAACACCAACCTGACCATGGATCAGCAGGCCTCGCGTTTCCTGGCGCAGGCCACCTTTGGGCCCACGCCCGAGTCCATCACCGAGTTGCGGAACCTGGGCTACGACTACAATCGCTGGATCGAACTGGAGTCGGCCAAGCCGGTGAGTTCCGCCGTGGCCCTGTTGCAGGCGGCGAAGAATGCGGGGCAGATCACGACCTACGACCGCGCGACCAACCGCCGGGCCCGCTCGCAGGTCATGCTGGCGGGATCCGACCAGTTGCGGCAGCGCGTGGCCTATGCCCTGAGCCAGATCATGGTGATCTCGGACTTTGATTCAGTGGTCTCGAACGGCCAGGAGGGCTCCAGCAGCTACTATGACATGCTCGCCCGCAATGCCCTCGGCAGCTTCCGCACGCTGCTGATGGATGTGACGCGGCATCCCATGATGGGGCGTTACCTGACCCATTACAAAAACCGCAAGGCCAACGCCACCGCCGGGACCCAGCCGGATGAAAACTACGCCCGCGAGGCGATGCAGCTTTTTACCATCGGCCTCTACCAGCTGGCCGGCGACGGCTCGATCCTCACCGATGGGTCCGGCCGCGCCATCGAGACCTACACCAACGCCAATATTTCCGAGTTCGCGCGCGTGTTCACGGGCTTCACCGACGAGAACAACAATCCCGCCGCCGTCGGCACCGGCACGGGCCGCACGGATTTTCCCACTGCGGCCGCGAACTACACGCAGCCGATGCTGATGTGGGAGCTGCAGCACGATACCGGGAGCAAGTCGCTCCTGATCTACCCCGGCGCGCGCAAGCCGGTCCTGCCGGCCAACCAGACCGGCCTGCAGGATGTGACCGATGCGCTCGACAACCTCATCGAGCATCCCAGCACCGCGCCCTTCGTCGCCCGCGCGCTGATCCAGCGCCTGGTGACCTCCAATCCCAGCCCGGGCTACGTCGGCCGCGTGGCGAATGCCTTCCTCAACAACGGCGCCGGCCAGCGCGGGGACCTGCTCGCCGTGGTCAAGGCCATCCTCCTCGACAGCGAGGCCCGCAGTCCGGCCTCCATCGGCAGCGCGACACACGGCAAGCTCAAGGAACCGTTCCTGCGGGTGACCGGCCTGCTGCGTGCGCTGCGCTTCACGGTGCAGGACGGCACGCTGCCCTATGATTTCGGCACCACGGTGAGCGAATCCACCCTCGGCCAGTTCCCCCTCGCGTCCCCCTCGGTGTTCAATTTCTACCTGCCCGACCACCGTCCGCCCGGCGTGATCGGCGACGCCGGACTTGTGGGTCCCGAGTACCAGATCCTCACGTCGGTCTATGCCGTGACCCTGCCCAACGCGCTCTACACGATCACGCAGACCGGGTCTGGCCGCTTCGCGCTCAATCTCACGGAGCAGGAAACACTCGCGGCCAATCCGCCGGCCCTCTTGGACAACCTGAACCTGCTGCTCGCCCACGGCGCCATGGGCGAGGGCACCCGCAGCGCCGTGCTGGCCGCGGTGAATGGCGTGACGGCCGCCATGGTGCCCTCCGGCAGCACCCTCAACCAGACCCGGGCTCGGCTCGCGGTCTACCTGGTCGCGATCTCGCCCGATGCGGCGATCAGCAAATAACCCGGCCATGAGCTCCACCCAGACTCCACTCTCGCGCCGGCAATTCATCGGCGAGGCCAGTTGCGCCGGCGTGGGGGCCACCGCGCTGTTCTCGACCCTGCTCAGCCTCCGGCTGGCGAACTCCCTGGCGGCGCAGACGGCTCCCACCGATTACAAGGCGCTGGTCTGTCTCTTCCTCGCGGGCGGCAACGATTCCTTCAACATGCTGGTGCCCACCACCGGCGGCGAATACACGGCCTACGCCGCCGCTCGCAGCGGACTGGCACTCGCCCGGGATTCGCTCCTCTCGGTCACGCCCAGCAACCTCGGCGGGCGCACGTTCGGCGTCCATCCGTCCATGACGGAGGTGCGGGACCTCTTCAACGCCGGCCGCCTCGCCTTCGTCTCCAATGTCGGCTCGCTCGTGCGGCCCACCACGCTGGCCGACTACACGGCCAACCGCTACCGGCCGGTGTCCCTGTATTCGCACGCCGACCAGATCAAGCAGTGGCAGACCTGCATCCCCGACCAGCGCACCGCCATCGGGTGGGGCGGCCGCGCCGCCGACATCATCCGTTCGCTGAATGCGCCGAACATGGTGTCGATGAACATCTCGCTTTCGGGGCAGAGCATCTTTCTCACCGGCCAGCAGGTCTTCACCTACAGCATCACCGGCAACGGGGCGACCGCCCTCACCGGTTACAACCCGACCGCGGTCAACAGCCTCAACGCTCTGCGCTCGGTCGCGGTGGACAGTCTGCTCGAGGCGGATTACCGCCGGTTGTTCGAAAAATCCTATGGCAACTCTTCCCGCGATGCGGTGGACGCCTATTATGAATTCTCCGCTGCGTTGAGCGGCAGCACGCTCGCCACGCCCATCCCCGCGGGCAATGCCGTGGCCTCCAACCTCGCGATGGTCGCCCGCACGGCGGCGGCCAACGGGAAATTCGGCGCGAAACGGCAGGTGTTTTTCGTGCAATTCGGCGGCTGGGACCATCACAACGAGGTGCTCAACAACCAGACCACCATGCTGCGCACGGTCAGCCAGGCGGTGGACACCTTCTGGCAGGCGCTGGGGGAGGTCGGACTGCAGAACAATGTCACGCTCTTCACCGCCTCCGAC
>JBIJDP010000452.1:0-3287 GCA_044344065.1 Opitutaceae bacterium | reverse complement strand
GACCGAAGAGCGCTCATGCAAATTCTCCCCAGGCGGGGTTCGGGCACCCCGCCCTAAAACGGTCGCTTCAGCAGACACAGGAGAAGGAAACGAACTTACCAATTGCCGATGTCGTCTTCCGAACCGTCGTTCTTGTCCGGACCCACGGAATAAAGGTCGAAGCCACCCTTGTTCTTCGTGCCGGGATAGCGGTAGCGGTAGGGCTCGCCCCAGGGATCGGTCGGGACCTTGCCGCCGGGGACATCGATGTAGGGACCGCGCCAGCGCTCGGCCTTGCCGGAAGGAGCCACGATCAAGGCGGCGATGCCCTCGCTTGTGGTCGGATAATCCCCGAGGTCGATGCGATAGCGGACGAGCGAGGTCTTGAGCGCATCGCGGACGAAGACCCGGGCGACAGCCTCCTGGCTTTGGCCAAAGATCTTGTCGCTGTTGCTGATCGCAAGGCCGGCGAGCAGCCCGATGATGGCGAGGGTCACGAGGATCTCGAGCAGGGTGAAAGCGGATATTTTTGAGGTAGCCATGGCGCTAAGGGTTGCGGGACGGAGAAGGGGCAACGGCGTTGGCCGGCGGGGCGACCTGTTGTCGCATGGCGCGACGGCGGCGGATTTCGGCGGCAAGGTTGGCCAGCCGCTTGGCTTCCTCGCTGGTGGGGACGGCCGTGACCGCGGGTGCGCCCGCTGTCGGCAGGGTCACGGTCGGCATCGTGGGATCAGGCACAGTCGGAACAATGGGAGCCTTCTTCAGCGACAGGGTCAGGCTGCGTCCCTTGAAGTCGGCGACGATCGTGACCTTGGCCTCATCATAGCTCCGGACCGTGAAGGCGCGTCCAGGTTCGTTCAATCCCACCCAGGCCGAGTTCTTGGCGGCGGGATCGTAGATGCTGAAAAAAAACTCCCCTTGGTCGGCAAACACCCCGCGGAACTCCAGCGGGGTGTTGTCTCCCGCGTTGCCGGCCGCGGGACCCTGCAGCGGGGCGAAGGGCGAACTGGACGTGAGTTTTTCCAAGTCGCCCGCGATGGCCACAGAAACACCCAGGGCCAGGCCCGCCGCCAGGAAAACGCCCCTCGCCGTCCCCTGGAAAAGCCGCCAGGTGCCATGGGAGTGCGGCCGGCTGCGGCCGGGGGTGGGCCTGGTGATTGGAATGCGGGATGGGAGCAGAAAGTGACGCATGGCCGGTGTGGGTTGCTACATTGTCATGACGCTGCCGCAAGCCAATCGGAAACCATGACACGGCAGATTGCGTTATCCGACAAGGCCGCGCCCGTGGAGTGCCATGGATTGATGAACGACGCGAATAGGCCGCAACCCGGGATCGCGACCCGCTCGTAGCGCGGAGCTTCAGCCCGCGCTTGTCACGTCTCACCGAGAGTTTGGCCCTCCCGAATCAGTGCCGGCTGAAGACCGGCACTACGACTTCGCAGGGAGGGCCACGGTCACCGCCAGCACCTGCATTTCCCTTTGCCTGCGGCTTGTGTGTTGCACCACCACCCCGTAATTTTCCGTCCGAAGCCCGGTGATGCTCTCCGGCTTCGCTTCTCTCCCATGGACAATCCAGTCGCAGTTCCTCCCGGTCGTATCCGCCTTCTCCCCCATTTTCGTTTCATCTGGGGCGCCAAGGAAGTGGTGCGCGGCAACTGGTTTCTCGGCCTTGTCGGCATCCACACCAAGGGCTATCCGCGGGAGTTGTGGGTCTACTTCAGCGTCCGCGGCCTCCTGTGGTGGGGCAGCGGCTCCTTGGTGGCGGCCTATTTTCTCGGGGCCGCGGCCCTGGTCTATTTTTACAGCCGCAATCCCTACAACCAGATCACCTACACCGACCTGATTCTGCCCAACCATTGGTCGGAACTCCGCACCAAGCGGGGTCAGACTTACATTGACGAGGGTCTGGCGAAATTGAAGGCCGGCCAGTACGCGCCCGCCTTCATGCTGCTCAACCAGGGCCTCGCCCGGAAGCCGGACAACATTCCGGCGCGCCTGGTGGTGGGGCAAATGTATGCCAGCTTCGGTTACCTGAACCGAGCGATGCAGGTTTACCGCGAGGGACTGCCCTATGCCGCCGACCAGCACCGGTTCGTCACGGCCACGTTCCAGCTGGCCGAGTACATGGAGGATTACGAACTCGTGTTGAAGCTCGTCAGTGAGGCCGAGGCGGCGGTCCCGGCCAATGCAACCCTCATGCGCCGCCTGCTGCAGGAGAAGCGCATCCTCGCCTACGAGAAACTCGGCCGGTACGACGACATCCTCGCGCTGTGGGAAACGAACCGCGCCACGCCCTCCATGCGGCTCAACGCCGCCCGCTTGCGGGCCCTGTCCGGCACCGGCAAAGGCGCCGAAGCCATCGCCGCCCTTGAGGCCAATCCGAGCCAGTACGGACTCCTGCGCGAGCCTTGGGAACTCCTGCTCGAACTGGCCCGGGCGAACAAACGCCCCGAGGTGGGACGACTGGCCATTGATGCAATGGTGGCATTGGAACCGGAGCGTTTTCGCTTTTACGCGAAACGGATAGGCTACCTGGCGGAAATGGGTGCGGACAAGGAAGCCTTAGGTCTGGTTGATGATTACTTCCTGCGTTTCGGCGGTGACGCGACCGCCGTTGCGATGCTGATCAAGGAGGTTGAGACCAACTCCACCCGTCAATTGGTGGATCATATCTGGCAGGAAACCAAAGCGGTGGGTCTGGCCAGTCCCGCGGCCCACATGGCCTACGTGCAATGTCTGATGCAACTCGGTGCAATCCAGGACGCCAAACGGCAGTTTGCGGCAGCCAAACAGATAATCCAGCAAGCCAAGTATCGCGATGACGGCTGGATCGAAGGCACCGAATTGCTGCTTGGCCTGTTGGAATCGGAATCACCCTCGGGTCGAAAGCTATTGATGGATTACGCTTCAGGCCGGCCGCTCAGTCCATCGGCGTACCGCACCATGACGACCACGCTGCTTCAGGCCGACCGGCAGGATGCCGCCCGTGAGATTGCCTTGCTTGCGCTCAACCGCTTTCCCGCCATCCGCAATCTGCCCCCCGCGGCCCTTGAATTGCGCAGCCCGGATACGGCCGTGGTGGTCGCTCCCAAGCAACGTGAGCCGGTCATCCTTGCCACCGATGCCCGCAAGGAATTGGCCGCCTTGGAAAGCGCCCTGCAAGCCAGGCAATGGGATGAGGCCCTGGCTCGCATTGCGGTCGTTGAGAAATCGACCCTCATCAAAGAACTCGGCGATCAACTCCTCTACTGGCGGATCACGATCCATGGCTATTTGGCGAACCAGACCGAGGTCAGTTGGTACATGCG
>JBIJDP010000451.1:0-3289 GCA_044344065.1 Opitutaceae bacterium | reverse complement strand
TCCACGATCCTGGGTGCGGCGCCGATTGCATTTGCCGCGGGGGCCGGGGCGGAGACGCGCAATCCGATGGGCATTGTCATTGTCGGCGGCCTGTCGATTGCGACCTTCCTGACCCTTTTCATCATCCCGATCTGCTACGTCCTGATGGACGGTCTCTGCCGGCGGTTCACCGGCAAATCCAGTGCGCACGGCCTGATGCAGGCGGATGAGATCGAGCGCGAAACCCGCGCGGTAACGCCGGCGAGTTAAGGTTGCTGGCAAAATCCCAATCAGCCCCAAAGCGGCAGCGATAGGCAGCCCGCTGGCGGGCGCGGATTGGGCGCGGGCAAGCTCGCTGACCTGCACTTGTAGGGGCGCAGCTCGACTGCGCCCGTTTGATAGGCGCTTGCGGCGTGAAGGGCGCACACAAGGTGCGCCCCTACATTGAAAGACATCGCCTGCAATCAGGGGATTTGAAAACCCGCCCATAAAAAAGCCGCGCCGCACTGGGTGCGGACGCGGCTTGCGGAAGGGGAGGAACGGCTCAGGTCGTCTTGCCGGCCTTGGCGGCCTTTATGCGCAGACCGGCGTTCAGGATGCGTTTGCGCAGGCGCAGGTTCTTCGGCGTCACCTCGACGAATTCATCGGTGGCGATGTATTCGATCGCGCGTTCGAGGGAGAGCTTGGTGGCGGGGGTCAGCCCGACGCCGACGCCTTCACCCTGGGAGCGAAAATTGGTGAGCTTCTTTTCCCGGACGGCGTTGATGGAGATGTCCTCATTGCGGGGATTCTCACCGACAATCATGCCTTCGTAGACCTGCTCGCCGGGGCTCACGAAGAGCTTGCCGCGTTCCTGGCACATCACGAGGGCGTAGGCGGTGGTTTCGCCCGCTTCCGTGGCGATCAGGGTGCCCGTGATGCGGGTGAGCACCTCGCCGGCGTAGGGACCGTATTCCTTGAAGAGATGGCTGAGCACGCCGCGACCGCTGGTGGCGTTGACGACATCGATTTCCATGCCGATCAGGCCGCGGGTCGTGATCGTCGCCTCAAGCATGGTGGAGTGCGGGAGCTTCTCCATGTTGGTGAGCCGGCCCTTGCGGTTGGCCAGGTTCTGCATGATGGCGCCGACGCACTCGTCGGGCACCTCGATCCAGACGGTCTCGTAAGGCTCGTGACGCTGACCATCGACGGTCTTTTCGATCACGGTCGGACGGGAGACCAGCAGCTCGAAGCCTTCGCGCCGCATCGTCTCGACGAGCACGGCCACCTGCATGGCGCCGCGGGCCTTGACGTTGTAGACGCCGGCCTTTTCGGAGTCCTCGATGTAGATGGAAACATTGGTCTTGAGCTCGCGCATCAGGCGCTCGCGGAGCTGGCGGGAGGTGACGAGCTTGCCTTCCAGACCCACGAGCGGGCCGTCGTTGACGCAGAACTGCATCTCGAGGGTCGGCGGGTCGATCTGGGTGAAGGGCAGGGCGTGGCCGTTTTCGTCGGCGGTCAGGGTGTCGCCGATATCAATATCCTCGAAGCCCGACAGGCCGACGATGTTGCCCGCGACGGCGGTTTCGGTTTCGCGGGTGCCCAGGCCGGTGAATTCAAAGACCTTGGTGATCTTGGTCCGGGAGCGTTTGCCATCGGCATGGCGGATCACGAAGAGGGTCTCGCCGACGTTCGCGGTGCCGCCGAGGATCTTGCCGACGGCGATACGGCCGACGTAATCGCTCCAATCGATGTTCGACACGAGCATGTGGAAGGGCTCGTTCGGCTTGGCGAACGGGGGCGGGACATGGTCAAGGATGGTCTGGAAGAGGGGCGACATGTCCTTCTTTTCATCGCCGAGGTGATACATCATGTAGCCGTCGCGGCCGGAGCCGTAGACGACCGGCGCATCGAACTGCTCCTCGGTGGCATTGAGCTCCATGAGGAGTTCGAGCACCTTGTCGTACATCTTGGCGGGCTCGGCGTTTTCGCGGTCGATCTTGTTGATGACGATCACGACCTTGAGGCCGTGGGCAAGGGCCTTGCGGAGCACGAAACGGGTCTGGGCCTGGGGGCCGTCGTAGGCGTCCACGACCAGCAGCACCCCGTCCACCATGCGGAGCGCGCGTTCGACCTCGCCGCCAAAGTCGGCGTGCCCGGGGGTGTCCACAATGTTGACGATCTTGTCGTGCCAGTGGACCGAGGTGTTCTTGGCCTTGATCGTGATGCCCTTTTCCTTCTCCAGGTCCATGGAATCCATGGCGCGCTCCTCGACCTGCTGGTTGGCGCGAAAAACTCCGCCCTCCTTGAGCAATTTGTCGACGAGGGTGGTCTTCCCATGGTCAACGTGGGCAATAATGGCGATGTTACGGATGTTCTGGTTCATGGCTCGGACGGGTTCTGGCACTTGAAAAAAGGGAGAAAGTGCCGGCCGGGGAAGCCGATTGCAAGACCGAAGCCGGTGTGACGAATGAGACTTGCAGGAATTGCACCCGCCCGCCTCGCTTTGGCGTATGCCGGAAGCGCAAAACATTCCCGAAAAGCCCGCGGGACGGCTGGTTACAGCCGACACTCTCGCAGTGGCACCGGCGGTCCTCGGGCAGCCGCTGGCGGAACCCTGGCGTCGTTTGGCCGCCTTGGCCCTGGATATTGTGATCGTGGGCCTGCTGTCCTTCCTGGCGACGCCGATTCTAGGACTGGCCACCGGGGTGGTGCTGGTTGTCCTGCTGGGCAGCAAACGGGAAGCCCCCATGGTGATGAAAGTCTTCCGCTGGATACTGCGCGGGATCGGCGGCCTGCTCATCGCACTGTCGGTGCTGGCACTCGGCCATGTCTCAAGCGTGCAATCCCGCGGCCTGAATCTCGAGGTGTTCACCGGCCAGACGGAGAGCGGGGCTTTGCAGAAGACGGTTTATATTTCCCCAAATCCGTCGATGGGGGAGTTGCGCCGGGCCAATGCCGAACTGCAGGAGCAGGTCGAGGCGCTGAAAAAGGAATGCCGCGAGCAGCAGTCCGCGGGTTCGTCCTGGCTATACCGGGCCCGGGGTTTCACCCGGTCGCTCGGCGTGACCTTCGGCTGGTCCGGAATTTATTTCACACTCATCCTCGGCCTCTGGCATGGGCGTTCGTTCGGCAAATTCCTGCTGCGAATCCGGGTGGTAAAGATCAACGGGACGCCGCTGACCTTCTTTGACGCCTTCATCCGCCAGGGCGGCTATGTGGCCGGGGTGGCGATGGGCATGATCGGTTTCCTCAAGGTCCTGTGGGAACCCAACCGGCAGGCGGTGGAAGACCGCATTGCCGGGACCGTGGTGATAAAAGGTTGAGGGAC
>JBIJDP010000181.1:0-5504 GCA_044344065.1 Opitutaceae bacterium | reverse complement strand
ATATCTATGTCAACGGGGTCAACAACGCGCTGACATTGGATGCGGCGACCACGGTGACGGGCGACGTCTCGATCTACTCCGACAGCAGCGCCGGCACGGCCATCACCAACCAGGGGGCGATCGCGCATACCGGCGGCACCGGCCAGATCTATGCGTCCAACTTTACGAACAATGGTTCCATCACGGCCAGTGCCGGGACGCTGTACCTCAATTATCCCAGTGCGAGCTACAATGCCACGAACACCGGCACCGTGACGGCGGACGGCAGCGGCACGACGATCCATCTGCGGGGTAATTTCGACAACAATGGCACCATGACGGCGCAGAACGCGGGCATCCTGCGCTGGGACGGCACCTACACCACGGCCAACCTCGGCAATGTCGTCCTCAATGGGGGCCGGGCCCTGCTGGACGGGATACTCGACAACAGTGCGGCCAACCTCACGGCGCCAACAGGCGGGGCCTTTGAACTGTTCAGTGGCACGATCCAGGGCGGCGGCATCGCGGCCGGCGCGCTGACCTTCACGACCTCCGGCGGCTACCTCGACGGAGCCACCCTGGCCGGGGATTTCAACCTGAGCACGGCCGGCAGCGGAGTGCGCTTTATTGGCGGGGCGAACTTCACGGGAACTAACGCCACCTTCGCCAACAATGCCTATCTCTACTGGCAGCAGGTGGGGACGCTGGCGGGCAAGACGATCACGCAGGGCACCAATGCCTATATCTATGTCAACGGGGTCAACAACGCGCTGACATTGGATGCGGCGACCACGGTGACGGGCGACGTCTCGATCTACACCGACAGCAGCGTCGGCACGGCGGTCACCAATCAGGGCGCCATCACCCACACGGTCGGCTCCGGCACGCTCTACGCGCGGAATTTCACCAATGCCGGCACCATCAGCGCCACCGGCGGGACCCTCAGTATCGGGTCGACGGGTACGGGCTACACGGCGGTGAACAGCATCGCCGGCACCATTCATGTGAATGGCGGCACGGTCTCACTGTTCGCGCCCACGGCCGCCCAGTTCATGAATCTGGGGGCGATCAACGTGCAGAGCGGCACTCTGACCGCCGGATCCTACCTGACCAACGGATCCACGGGTTTGATCAGGGGGGCCGGCACGATCAGCGGTGACCTGACCCTGGCCGGCGGTACGCTCGCGCCGGGCAATTCGATCGGAACCCTGACCCTGATCAACAGCGACTTCCTCGCCACCAGCGCGGCCGTCATCGAATTGGAGATGAATGCCGTCACATCCGACCGCATCACTTTCCAGAATCCCACGAGTGCCGTCAATCTGGGTGCCGGATTTCTTACCCTGAGCCTCAATCTGCTGGCACCGCCCGCCGAAGGCACGACCTACACGATCATGAATATTTCGGCCGGCGGCAGCGGGTTTGCGGGATATTTTGCCGGCCTGCCCAATTCCGGAGCCGCCATCATCGCGAATTATGGCGGCACCGACTACGCCCTGAACATCGGCTATCTGCCCAATTCCATAGTCCTTTCCTATGCGGTGCCCGAGCCCTCGGCGTACGCGCTCATGGCCTTCGGCCTGGGGTTGCTCCTCCTTCGCCGATTCCTGCGGCGGCGTTGACCGGTTGTAGCCGGGCTCGCTGAACCCGGATTGTCGAGTCCCGGGATCTGCGAACCCGTTAGGGCGCGTCTTCAAAATAGGCGGTTTTCCTGTAGGAGCGGCTTTATGCCGCGATTGGGAGCTCAACATCGCGGCATCAAGCCGCTCCTACAACCAGGCCTCACCGTGGCAGACTGGCGGACAACCCAATTTGAAGACACGCCCAAGGACGTCTTTGCGAATGCGGTTCAGGTAGGTCAGCGAGCTTGTCTGTTCGACAGGCTCAGGACCCCGAGCTTGTCGAGGGGCTCGCGCCCAATTCGCGCCCGCCAGTGGGCTGCCTACCGTGGCCGCTGCGGGCTTGAATGGGACACGCCCTTGCTCGCGACGGTTACGGGCAAGCGGTCGCGAGTGAGCTCGCTCCCGCCTCCGGCTGGCGTAACCCTGGCTTGTCTGGTCGAAAGATCCCGCGTCAATACCGCCCGAATTCCAACGCGGTCTCACGCATGGCATTGTAGTTCTCCAGCCGCGCCCACGAAGGCACGGAGTTTCCGGAGCCGATCCCGTAGCCTCCGCCGGGTGCGACTTGCCGCAGCAATTCACGCACCCGGGTACGCACATCTTCCGGGCTGCCTGAACGCAGCAGTTCCAGGTCCACATTGCCAAAAAGGCAGAGCCGGTCGCCCCACCGGCGCTTGACCTCGACGATGTCCATCGCCGTCGGATCGATGGGATGCAGCGCATCCAAACCAAGGCCGATGAGGTCATCCATCAAGGCGGTGAGGTCCCCGTCCGAATGCATGAAGAACAGGCGGCCCGACGCATGGCAGCGGCTCGCGACCTGCCGGTACCACGGCAGGATGTATTTTCTCAGCAGGCTGGGCGAAATGATCGGGCCCTGCGAATAGGCCATGTCATCCACCGCGCAAACGGCCGCCACGTGCGGCAGGGCGAGGATTTGGTCGAGGGCCTGGAGCTGGATCTCGGCCACCCGCTGCACCACGTCGGCGGCAAGTGCGGGATCGGCGAGCAGGGATTCCGCGAAATGCTCGAAGCCCATGAGCATCCAGCTCAGGGTGAAAATCTTCCCCGAGACCGCCACGACCTTCATGCCGTCGGGGAGGAGGGGCTGGACGGCGTGGAACTGGCTGATGTCGACCGCTGCGGCCTGGGCCCAGGGAAACCGGTCGAACCGGCCGCGATCGAGGATGAAGGGCGTGAACTCCAGGTTCCAGCTGCGTGCATCACTGGTGTCCACCCCCTCCTGCTCGAGTGCGGTGCGCAGGGTCCGCGAGATTGACGAGTCCTCGGTGACTTTTCCCGGCCGCATCATGCCAACTACAAGCGGGATGTAGTCGTAGCCCGCCCTCGTCCAGAACTCGACCTGCGCGGCCAGGTTTTCATACGCCACGGGGCGGCCCAAGAACCGGCTTTGGATTTCAAATTCCACCAGCAGCTCGAACAGGGGCACGCGGTCGGTCGGCTCGCGCCGGACGGTCCGGCGAAGGCGTTCGAAATCGGGGCGGACCGGGGAAGTGGTGGTCATGGCAGATGGGAATTCTGTTGGGCACCTTCACTATCAGTGGGCTTTTAAATGTAGGAGCGGCTTTATGCCGCGACCGGGAGCGCCAAATCGCGGCATAAAGCCGCTCCTACAATAGGACTTGGGTTTCGGATTCATCGGCTGACCTTCACGCGGTAGCAAAATTACGGGCGGCGCGGAGCATGGCCAGGTAGTTCTCCGGCGGAATGTAATCCGTCACCCAGTTGCCCGAGCCGAGAAAATACCCGCCGCCGGGCATGCAGGCAGTGAGGATCTCATTGGTCCTGGCCTCGATCCGCTCCGGCGTCGCCCGCGCGAGGAAATCCACATCCATGCCGCCGAGCAGGGTGAGCCGACGGCCATACCGCCGCTTCACCTCGGTCACGGGCAGCACGGATTCCTCGAAGGAGTGCTTCGCATCAATCCGCACTTGGTCGATATATTCGTCAATCAACGGGTACATGTTGCCGCAGCAATGGAACAGGAAGAGCTTTCCGTGGGCATGGGCAATGGCCGCGATGCGCTGGTGCCAAGGGATGATCAGTTCGCGGAGCAGGTCGGGGGCCATGAAGAGCGAAGTCTTGAAGGCGAGATCGTCGCCCAGATAAACCGCCCCGTAGCAATCGAAGTCGCAGACGGTTTCGGCCACCGCGGCGACGAAGGCGCCGACCCTGTCGAACATGGCCCGGACCAGTGCCCGGTCCTCGTAAACCGCGTAAGCCAGGGATTCGAAGCCAAAGAACCCGACGACGACCTCCCAGATATCGACGACGTGGAAGACCCGCATGTTGTCCCGCAATTCCCGCTCAAAATATTCGAGCACGGCATAGTCGGCCGCGGCCGGGTCCGGCCAGTCGTAGCGTTCGAATTCCTCCCAGCTCGTGATCACGCCCTTGGTTTCCTCGGCCCACTGGCCCTCCCGTTTCGGCGGCACGATCCGCGCCCCGGGCGGGAAGACGCGGAAGAGCTCCTGCCCCAGATAGGCGTGCATAGCTTCGCGCCGCCTCCATTCCGCTACAGGCGAAGCTCCCTCCAACCCCGTCCAAACCCCATGTTGCGATGCAATCGCCGCCTGGACGTTATCTGCCACCCCGTGCTCGAAATAATAGACGCGTTCCGGCGTGCCTTCGCGCCGCAGGTTGGCCAGCCATCCGTTCCAGTCGAGGCGGACTTCAGGCAATGGATTCATTGCACTGTTGGAGTTCGGTCCGTTTCCGGGTGGGAACGACCAATTGTGTTTTCAAATGCCGATTCGGCAGGTCGCGAGCAAGCCAGCTTCCACCATTCGATCCCCGCGGCGATAGCTTTCCCTTTGGATTGCGGCGACGCCGCGCTGCGCTTTTTGCGTTCATTGGGATCGCCGGGCCGGATGAATCAATGCGGGGTCCTCGGATGCTTGCGCAGGGTGTGCCGCACCAGCAGTGCGGTGGCCTCCTGCTCCAGATTGGCTTCCCACAAGGCATCGCGCTTGGCCGTCAGCGCCCTGGAGTCCGGCTCCACCGCGGCCAGCCGGTCGAGGCATGCGATCATGGTGTCGTTGCGTTGCACGGTATCCTCCCGCGACTTGAGGTCGCGGGCAACATCCGCCCGCATGGCCCGGTCGTATTCGCCGGCGATCTTCTGCACGAAGCGGTCCTCGGCGCCGTCCCGGGCATCGGCGAGCAGATGGAGATTCGCCTGATCTACGCGGGCGATGTCGCCGGCCCGGCTGGTGTCGTAACAGGCGAGATCAAATCCCAGTTGATAACCGCCCTCGGGATCGGAGAGATAGGGCAGGAGATTCGGATGCGGCTCGACGCCGGCCACCGAGGGGGTCCAGCGCGCAGTCTGGGCGAAGATGCGGTTGCCCTGCTGGCTGGTGGCAAACTTCAGGAAATCGAGGGCGCGCGCCCGGTTGCGGCCGTAGCTCGCCAGGCCCACCTCGAAATGCGAGGTGTAGCTTTTGTCCTCGTAGGGCCCGAGGATGTTGCGGCCGTAGCGGGTGGCGGACGGCTGCGGGGTTGGCACGCGCACGACGCCCAGCGGGAACTTGATTTCCTGGCGCACGGACTGATCCGAGTTGCTGAAGCTGATCAACGTCAAGGCATGCCCCTGCTTGAAATACATGTCGGCGTCCTCCCGTCCCAGCTGGGTGAAACCGGGCTGCATCAGTCCGGACAATTCATGGATCATGGCCAGCAGGTCGCGGACCTCCGGGGTGGCCAGGCTGAAGCCGCCGTTAAGCCAGGCCAGGCTCTGCTCCGTGTTGGAGTAGCGCAGGGTGCGGGTGGGATTGAACTGCTGGGCGAGGCGCGCCGTCTGGGTGCGCACGATCAGCCGGGCCAGCACCGGTGCATGGTACAGCGAGCTGGCGATGGGGTGGAGGTTGCGGCCGGTGCGGG
>JBIJDP010000150.1:0-6113 GCA_044344065.1 Opitutaceae bacterium | reverse complement strand
CACAGCTGGACAAAGCCCTCGTAGGTCCCGGGCCAGGGGGCGTCGCCGAATATTTCCCGGTAAATGTCCAGGTTTACCAGCAACCGGGTGGTGGTGTTGGTGAAAGGCACGCTGTAGTAATCGAGCAGGGTGTCGTTGTAGGAAGTGCGCAGGCCCGCGGTGAAGGTGTTGCGCCAGGGCAAGCCGGCGAGGTTGGTGCCGGCGTTGTAGGGATTGGGTTCCGCCAGTTCCGCGGCCAGGGGTTCGATGTAGCGCGCGAGGCGCTCGGTGGTGCTGCCGGCATGGATGGCAAGGATCTCCGGCGTGTCGTGGCTGAGCAGCTGCGTGATGAACCAGCTGGCATAAAGCCGGTGCGGCACCGCGATCTGCACGACGCGGACCCGCTCGCCGCGCTGCCGGCAGGTCTCCTCGTAGGCCCGGCCCAGGGCCTCGATGGCCGCCTGGGTTTCGAGAAAAATGTGGCCGATGCGCACGACTTCCACGGGGGGCTCGCGGCCGGGCCGGGCCGGGCGGCCGGAAAACTGCCAGGCCGCGAGGCCGGCCCCGAGCCCCGCCACGGCCAGAACGAAAATGAACCCCGGGCGTTTCACTGGCGGGTGACGCGGTTGGATTGTCCGTCAACTCGCGTTGGCGATCCGCTGGTCGGCGGAACTTTCCTTCCCGGCGGGCAGGGCGGTTCCGCGAAAACTGTGATGGTTGGCCGCGCTGTACGGCGAGGCCGTGCGTCCGGCGAGCATCTGGGCGCGGTAACTGTTGGGCGTGCCCATCAGGTGGGTGCGGAACAGGCGGCAGAAATAGCCCACGTCGTGATAGCCCAGGTCGAAGGCGATGGTCTTCACCGGGAAATCCGTGGTGGCGAGCAGCCGCTGCGCGGTGCGGAGTTTCTGATCCACGATGTAGCGGCCTAGCGCGACGCCGCTCTCCTCGCGGAAGAGCCGGGCGACATGGCGCACGCTGTAGTGGAAGTGGCTGGCGATGTCCTCGAGCTGGATCGGCTGGCTGATGTTCTGGTGCACGAAATCCACGATCTGCTGGTATTTGGAGGTCGCCACCGTTTCGGGACAGATGGTGAACGGTGTGGGCAGGGGCGCCAGGGCCGTGGTCGGGGCGGCGAGCTCCAGCAGTTCCTGGACGAACAGCTGGGTGAGCGAGCGCAGCTTCTCGGCCAGCAGCGGGCTGGGGGGATCCTGATGCAGCAGTTCCCAGATGGTCTGGTGCAGGCGGCTGTGGGCCGCGTTCCGGCGCACGTGGAAGCCGCCGGCATCGGCCCGGTCCAGCAGCGCCTGCAGCAGGGCCTGGCCGGTCTTGTCGAGCGTGCCGAGCTTGATCTGGAAACTCGCGATCACCACCGGCGCCTTCACCGTGGACCAGCTGTGCTGGCGCCCCGGCGGCATGAAGAAAACATCGCCCGGGTTGAAAGTGGCGGAGTGTTTCGGCGTGCGGTACTGCAGGCGGCCCTTGCACAGCAGGGCGATCTCGAACCAGTCGTGCTGGTGCATGCTGACGCGGTAGTCGGGTTCGACCGGGCAGCAGTAATAAAAGCACTGGAGGTACCAGCGCAGGCCGCAGAGCAGCCAGGGTGGCGAGCCGTCGAGGTGTTGCGCGAGGGTCTGGTTGCAGCGCAGGAAGGCGCGCATGTCCGCTGCGGAGGCTGGGGTGATAGCGCCGGGCACGGTAGGTTTCTCCTATCCCGAACCAAGTGGGTCAGACGGAAAGCAGCAAGCTTCCGTCGTTCCCTTCCCACTCATGTCCTGAATGTCCCATGCCCGGGGTCCGGCGCGGTCCAAGGGAATAATGTCCTGATTGCCAGATTGATGTCCGTTTTAATGTTTTGCGGGACCAACGCCCGCGCCCGAAAGTCGGGACGAAATACTCATCATGATTGGACCAAAGAATCCGCCCTTGGCCGTAATGAAACAGTCGGCGAGCAGGCCGGGAGCCTGCTCCCGCTCCGAGCGTGCCCGCAGGCTGGCGGCCTACCGGACACACTTTTCGGTTTCGCCACCATCGAGGCAGTCCAGCGCCGACGGCAGCTTTGATTTAGCGGGAGTCCGCCGATGACCCGGCTGAGTTTGATGGAGGGAATGAAGTCCCGGCCGTTCGCCTATGCGGACATCTACCGGCACCCGCCGATGTCGGGTCCGAACCTGCCGCCAGTCCTGGCCGCCCTCCGTAAAAACGAATCGGGCAGCGTGGTCCGGCTGCCGGACGGCCGGTGGTTTGTCACCTGGAGCCAGGGATCCTTTGAGAGTGCGCTGGACGAACGCATCGTGGGCGCGGTGAGTCAGGACCTAGGACTGACCTGGTCCGAACCACGGCCGATCACGGCTTCAACCGCCGAGATTCGGCGAGCCTATGGCTGCCCGTTTGTGGTGCCGGGCACCGGTCGCATCTACCTCTTTTTGCATGAAGGCCGGCAACATGGCGGTGGCTATGACCGGTTAAGTCCCGAGGTGGATGCCGGTACGTTCGGATTCACGTTCTCGGACGACGCCGGTCTGACCTGGTCGGAGATTCGCCGGATTCCCGTGTTCGAGCGCGACATCAGCGTGTTTCCCGGGCGCATCCACGGACACCTGAATCATCCTCCGCAGGTGATGCCGGACGGACGGGTGGTGCTGCCTTTCACGCAGGTGCATCGCAACGGCGCCACGCGCCGCGCCTGGCAGCTCTGCTGGGCCGAGGCCTCATTCCTTGAATGCGAAAACCTGCTGGCCGAGCGCGATCCCGCCCGGCTGCGTTTCAGCCTCCTTCCACCCGGGACCCACGGTATCCGCGCCGATGTGCTCCGGCATGGAACCAATCCGGCGGCGCACCAGCTGGCCGCGGCCTTCGGGGGTAAGGCGGTGGAACTGGCCGCCAACGCGCAGGAGCCGACCGTGGTGGCGTTGTCCGACGGCCGCTGGGTGTGCGTGATGCGCACCTATCTCGGCTCACCCGGCTACGCGGTGTCGCGCGACGGCGGCCACACCTGGACTCAGGTCGAGCGGCTGCGTTACGGCCCTGATGGGGCATGGATTGATCATCCGCATACGATGTGTCCACTCGCCCGGCTGCCCGACGGCCGGTTCATGCTGCTGTTCACCAACAATGACGGCACCCGCAACGGGGCCACGCATGTCTGGGACGGAGGCAACCGGACGCGCAACCCGCAGTGGTTTGTCATTGGCCGGGAACTGCCCGGCGAGGAACGCAACGGCGGCCTGGTCTTTGGCGAACCGCGCATCCTGGCGGAGGCGGACGATCTGGAATCGCCCGACGGCTTCCGCGCCTCGACCTGCACCGGCATCGCCATGCCGCAATACCTCCACGCCGCCGGCCGGCATTTTGTGCAGTACGGCCTGAAGAAGGAGCACATCCTGCTCGATGAAGTTCCCGCTGCGGTCATTGATGAGATGACCCCGTAGGATACCATCACCTTTGACCCCTTCGCCCATGGAAAAACCCGATCCCGCCGCCGTACCGGTTGTGAGCGCACCGGCGACCGAACTGGTCTGGCACGACGTCAAGCAATGGGGCGTGGAGGGCCGCGCCTGGGAGGACCAGGAGCGGCTCCGCTATTTCGACCGCCTGCCGGCCGCGGCCCAAAGGGAGACGGGCACGCTGCTCGATTTCTATGGCAAGTTCAGCGTGTGGGATCTGAGCCGGTGCAGCGCCGGCATGATGGCGCGGTTCCGTTCGGATGCGACGGCGGTCCATGTGCGCTACCGGTTGACAAACGCCGAGCTGGCCCTGCCGCACATGCCGGCCACCGGCGTGAGCGGGGTTGACCTGTATGCCCGCGATGTCGCGGGGACTTGGCGCTATGTGCAGGGCAACAAGCCCAAGGCGCAGGACTTCGAGGGCGAGATCATCCATGGGCTCGCACCCGGCCTACGGGAATTTGCGCTCTACCTGCCGCTGTACAACGGGGTCGAATTCCTGGAGATCGGCGTCCCCAAGGGGGCGGCCTGCCTCGGACTGACCCCACGGCCGAAGCCAATCGTGTTCTACGGTACGTCCATCACGCAGGGCGGGGTGGCCTCGCGTCCGGGCATCTGCCACACCGCCATCCTCGGCCGCCGGCTGGACCGGCCGGTGTTGAATCTGGGATTCTCGGGCACGGGCCGCATGGATCCGGTCATCGGCCGCTTCCTGACGCAGGTGGACGCCGCGGTGTTTGTCATCGAATGCTGCGGCAACATGCAACCGGCGCAAATCCGCGAACGGTGCGTGCCCCTCGTCCGGCAGTTGCGCGCGGCCCGGCCCGCCACGCCCATCGTGCTCGTCGAGGACCGCGGCTTTCCGAATGCGTGGATCGAGACGGCCAAGGCGGATTACAACCGCGAGAACCATGCCGCGCTGCGCGAGGCCTGGGCGTTTTTGCAAAGCGACCGGGTGCCGGGACTGCACTACATCCACGGTGCGGCCCTGTATGGCACGGACGGGGAAGGCTCGACCGACAACGCGCATGCCAACGACTTGGGTTTCATGCGCATGGCCGAGGGGTTTGAACCGGTGATCCGCGCGGCGCTGGGTCAGCCATGAAGGAAAACCGGACCGGGTGGATGATCGGAGCGCTGCTCCTCGCCCCCTGCTCCAGCGGAGCAACCGGGCCGGCGCACGATCTGTATGTCTGCGCGAGTCTTGAGCCGGCGTTTTACATCGGCAGCCGCACCGGAGGAGACAGCGGGATTCTGCGGAGCCCAGATCGCATCGCGATCGGGCACGTGGGGTTCAATCACCCGCGGATCGATGCGTTGGCGGCCGACCCGCGAAACCCGGCGGTGTTCTATGCCGCCGCATCCAACGGTCTGCTGCGCACCCTGGATTACGGCCGCACCTGGCGGATCATGACCGGCTGGGACATGACCGAGTTGAAAGCAGTCGCAATCGATCCGCAGGCCCCGGACAGCCTCTATGTCGCACTGCCCGACGGCGTCGGGGTTTCGCGTGATGGGGGCAACACCTGGGTCCGCGGGCAGGCCGGCATCCGGCGCGGCTACACGCAGTCGCTGGCGGCGGACCGGAGCCGCTCCGGGAGGCTGGTGGCCGGCACGGAACTGGGCTTCTACGTGAGCGAGGACGGTGCGCACACCTGGACGATGGTCCAGGCGACGGACGCGACGGTGAATGACGTGAGACAGTCCCCGCACGACCCGCTGGATTTCCTCGGGGTGACACAGAGCAACGGTGCATGGCGCTCGGCGGATGGCGGCCGCACCTGGCGGCAGGTGGCCGGAGTCGGGACTGCCTGCACGCTGCATTTTTGCGATTTTGACGCGACGGATCCGCACCGCCTCGTTCTCTGCGGCTGGGGTTGCGGTGTGCTGGTTTCGGAGGACGGCGGCGTGACATGGCATGCCCGCAATACTGGACTCCCCAATGCCAACGTCCTGTGCGTCGGCAGCGATCCCGACCGGCCCGGCCGGTTGTATGCTGCACCCCACGAGTCCGCGATCTATGTCTCCGATGACTTTGGCCGCACCTGGCGCAAGGGCTGGTTTGAGCGTGCGACAGTGCGCCGGTTTGTCTTCGTGCCGCGTCCGGCCGCGGCCGGAGCGATCCGATGACGGCGCTCCGGTTCACCGTCCTGCTGGGACTGTCGGTCCTGCAACTCCAAGCGGGACCAACTCCCGCCGAATGCCGGGCCGGCTACCTCGGGCGGGCCCATGAGGTTGTCGCCTGGCGGGCCGCGCAGCCGGAGCAACCGGAATTCAAGTCCGCCAGCGCCAATGCCATCATGGCCTCCACCGCGTCGCGGTTGCTGCACGGCGAGCAACCCGACTGGTGCTCGGCAGCCGTGATCGGGGTGATGCGGCAACCCGCGGGCGACATGTTCTGGATGTTCCAATGCACGGCGGTGAGCTACCTGGGCCGGGGCAGGCTCAGCCCGGAAGCCCACGCCGCCATCCGCGAGGCCTGGCGCACCTACATGCCGTTGCGCGGCGACACGGAGAACCACTGGGTGATGTATTACACGTCGCTTTACCTGATGGCGCAGCAGTGGCCGGATGCCGCCGGCGAGCACTGGTTCAACGGGAAGAGTTCCGCGGAGAATCGCGCGGAGGCGCAAGGTTGGCTGGAGCACTGGATCGATCTCACCACGACGATCGGGCAGGGGGAATACGACT
>JBIJDP010000449.1:0-3302 GCA_044344065.1 Opitutaceae bacterium | reverse complement strand
CCGCGGTGCAGCCGGCTCACGGGTTTCGCCGTTTCCGCCGCCACCTCCGCCAGCGCCTTCTCGTCGAAGAGGGCCGAGTAGATGTACGGGAAGCCTTCGAGTTTCTTCCGCTCCACACCGACGCCCATGTAACGCTCGATGCTGCGGGCGTCGCGCACGTCCTCCTCGGTCACGAGGGTGAAGGCGTCGCCCGTGTGGTGCGCCCGGCCGGTGCGGCCGATGCGGTGCACGTAGTCCTCGGCGTTTTCCGGGACGTCGTAATTGATGACGTGGGAAACGCCGGCGATGTCGAGGCCGCGGGCCGCGATGTCGGTCGCCACCAGCACCTCGAACTTGCCGCTCTTGAAGCCGTCCAGGGCCTCGATGCGCTCGCGCTGGTTGCGGTCGGAATGCATTACGCCCACGGTGTGGCCGTTGCCCTGCAGCTTGCGGGCAATGCGGTCCGCACCCATGCGGGTGCGGGTGAAGATTAGCACACTCTTGAAATCCGTGCGCTCCAGGAGCAGCTGCAGGAGCTCGAATTTCTGCGAGGCCACCACCGGATAGAATCCGTGCGAAACCGTCTCCGCCGGCGAACGCTGGCGGCCGATCTCGATCTTCAGCGGGTCGCGCAGCGCCCAGCCGGCGAGCTGCGCGATTTCCGGCGGCAGGGTGGCGGTGAAGAAGAGGGTCTGCCGCGTCTTCGGCGTCTGCTGCACGATGCGGCGGACATCGGGCAGGAAGCCCATGTCGAGCATGCGGTCCACCTCGTCGAGGACGAGGATGTCGACATCCTTCAGCGAGCAGTTGCCCTGCTCGAGGTGGTCGAGCAGGCGGCCCGGGGTGGCGGCCAGGATGTCCATGCCGTGGCGCAGGTCCTCGAGCTGCTTGCCGTAGCCCACGCCGCCGTAGACGATGGTCACGCGCAGGTCGGTGAACTTGGCGAATTTCTGGAAGGCCTCCTCGACCTGCAGGGCCAGCTCGCGGGTCGGCTCGAGGATGAGGCAGCGCAGCTTGCCGTGGCTGGCGAGCCGCTGGATGATCGGCAGCGCAAAGGCCGCCGTCTTGCCGGTGCCGGTCTGGGCCGAGCCGATGACATCGCCGCCCTTGAGCACCACCGGGATCGCCTGCGTCTGGATGGGGGTCGGGGTCGTGTAGCCCATTTCATGCACGGCAAAGGCCAGGGCGTCGCAGAGCCCGAGTTTGGTGAACTCGGTGTCCATCTTCGGGATGTCCACCGGCACCTTCGGCTTGATGTCGGCCGTGCGCGGATGATCAAAAGTCTTGTCGATCAGCGGCCGCTCGCGGCGGGCATGCGGTCCGCCGGCATGGTCGCCCCGGTGGCCGATGTGGCCGCCGCCGCCCCGGGAATGTTCTCCGCGCCCGCCCCGCTGACCGCCCCGGGCACCATGTTCGCTGCGTTGGGCACTACGCGCGCCGTGCTCTTCCCGTTGGACCCGGGGTTCGCGGGCCGGGCCCTGGCCGTGGGGTTTGGCCGGCCCGCGCTCGGGGCGCGCTTCCTGATGAGGATGGGGCTTGGCGGGATGTTTGGCGGCCGTATGGGCCGGTTTTGATTCGGAAGTGGGTGACAGCTTGCCGCGCAGCTTCGCAATGAACTTTCTAAGCATGAGTAAGGATGAAAGCGGCCAGAGTCGTCGAATTGCCGCGCATTGCAACCCCGGAACTGGGGATGGCGGGGGCGGAACCCTTCAATCGGTGGCGGAGCGGACGCAAAAAAGGCGGCCTTCCACGAGGCCGCCTGGATAAACCAGCAAGGATCAGCGGCTCAGAGCGCCCCTTTGATCTTGTCGAGGACGGCCATCGAGACGGCTTCGTCGCCAAATACGCCGACGCGGATTCTCACCTTGGTGACCGTGTCCGAAACCTTGGTCATGACGATCTCCACCTTCTTGTCCTGGGCGGTGCGCGCGGTGATGGTGGAGGTCAGGGCGTCCTTGTTCTCGCTGATCTTGGCAAACTCCAGCTGGCTGATGGCGCGGCCCGCCGCCTTGTTCGTGGCGTTGAGCGAGCTGTCGAGGGTGGCCTCAAGGTCACCGCGGATGTAGGCCACCGCGCCTGCTCCCGCGCCCACCGCGGCCACGACACAGCCTGACTGCACTGCCACGGCCAATACGAGGGCAAGCCCCGCCGATATACGAAGGAAAAGCTGGGATGGTTTCATGTTCATAGCGTTGCAGAGACCGCAACGAAGACAAACGGTTTCAACCCGGCAACGGATATTGAAAACACACCCTAACACCACTCCGTCAGGTCCTGCGCACGACACCTTTCACTGGCGGGACCCGGCACATCCTTGAACTCAGGGCGGCGGCCAAGGCGCCTGACGGCGCAGGTCTAATGCCCGGCGCGGCAAGAGGTTGACGCCTACTCCGCCCTGCGCCAGCGAAGAGCTGTCATGTGCACCCGTTTCGCCCTGTTGCTGCAGGACCATCGCGACATCCTGGCGCGACTGGGCATTGGCGAACCCGGGGACTTCGCGTCGCGTTACAACCTTCCTCCCGGCTCCCTCCTCCCTGCGGTGCGAACCAACCCCGTGTCCCGCCAGCGCGAGGTCGCCCGGCTGCGCTGGGGTCTCATGCCGTCCTGGGCCAGGGAGGATTTCGACGGCGCCAAACTCGCCAATGCCCGGGCAGAAACCCTCGCGACGAAACCTTCCTTCCGCCAGGCCTTCCGGCTGCGGCGGTGCGTGATCCCGGCGAGTGGCTTCTACGAATGGACCTCGCTGGGCCGGCAGCGCCTGCCGTGGTTTTTCCGCCGTCGCGATGAACAGCCGTTTTGCTTCGCCGGGCTGTGGGAGTCCTGGCACCCACCCGGGGGTGAGGTCCTCGAGACCTGCGCCCTCATCACCACGACCCCGAATGCCGAGATGCGCCCGATCCATCAGCGCATGCCGGTCATTCTGAATACCGACCAGGCCGGCATCTGGCTCGACCCCACCCGACCCTCCGCCGATCTGGCGACGCTTTTCCAGCCTGCAGCTGATAACTCGTTCACCGTCACTCCCGTCAGCCGGCGCGTGAACCATGTCCGCTATGACGACCCCGCGTGCCTCGTCCGGACCGAGCATGCCGCGGAGGATCCCGACGGACCGCAACTGCGGCTCGGGATCTAGGGCGGAATTCGAACCGCCGCGGAAGGGCATTGTCAGCCAGCCTTTCGTCTGCCGGACTGACCAAGGCCCAACGCGTGAACCTGCTCGATCGTTACATCTTCAAAAGTGTCCTTGGCTCCTGCCTCGCCGCGGTCGGTCTCTTTGCGTTCGTGCTCATGCTGGGCAACGCCATCCGTGATCTGCTCGGCTA
>JBIJDP010000448.1:0-3303 GCA_044344065.1 Opitutaceae bacterium | reverse complement strand
AGCTCCCAGGGGATCCTACAATCCCTCCGGCGACCGCCACGCACTGCCGACGAGTTCTCGCATCAACGCCTGCAATCCTACCGCCGACTGCTCCGTCGCGCGTTTCAGCTCCGCGGCCTCGCACCGCGCATCCACGCGGACCCAAGCCAGTTCCTCCGGGCTGAGCAATCGTTCGACATGCCGGCCCAAGCCGAAGGACGGCAGGGGCTGGCCGCGGCGCAGGCGCAGTTCACGCAGCAGCCGGAAATTTGTTTCCGCGAGGGAGCGATGCAGGAGGTACTGGGCCGCACCCAGTTCTCCCCGTTCCAGTTTCTGCAGGATCCAAAGCCGGTCGGCCACGGCAATAGCGGCAAGCGCCACGGCTTCCTGGTCGCCCAGCCTTACGCCCGGCATCTCGGACGCCACCCGCACGTAAAAAGCCCCCCACTCCGCCTCGCCCTTGAGGAAACGGTGGCCGCCGCGGAGGCAGGTGTTGATTTCATTCAAGGCCACCCGCAGGCGCCGGTTCCGCCTTTCGAGACCGAGCCACAGGCCGAAACGGGCCAGCCGCAATTGCCCCAACGGCACGACCACGAGATCAATCTGCCCGGCGGCAAAGACCGCCGTCACCTTGCGCACCCCGCCGGTGGCCGGACGCACGGCCTGGAAACGAAATCCCGACCCGGGCAGCACCCGCGGCCAGTCCATGTGTTCCAACCGCTCCGGCTCGGTGGTCGTGATGTGCAGGTCCAGGTCCGACCAGGCATCGGCCGTCTGTGCTGTCGCCGCGGCGGCACTGGAGCCGAAGAGCACGGCGGACCGGACGACCGGTTCCGCGGCGATCCATTGCTCGACAGCCTGGCGAAAAGTCGGCGCGGACATCGCAGGAAGGGCTCAGCAGGAACGCAGCGAAATGAGGATCTCCGTGCCTTCCATGCCGGGGCCGGCATGGATTTCGCCGTGATGCAGACGGATGATCTCCTTCGCCAGGAAGACCGCGATCCGGCCCTGGTTGGGGACCGCGCCTTCCACGGGCTCGGGCAATATGCCCTCCAGTTCGAGGTTCTTGCCTTTCAATGAAACCAGCGCCGTCAGTTCGCCGCCCTCGCCGGTCGAGCGCAGCTGCAGGGTCATTTCGCGCGCTCCCTGGGTCGGACGGTTTTCGGCGAGGGTTGAGATCAGGGAGGACAGTGCGAATTCCAGCAATTCACCCGCGACCCTGAGCTGGACTGGGTCGGGCCCCACTTCCACTTCCACCTGCATGCCGGCGCCGATATTCTTCACCAGGTGGCGCAGGTCCACCACCGCCGGCTCGGCTTCGTCCAGTGTCTGCATGAGGCCCAGGCGCTGGTTCAGCGTCTCCAGCTTGGCGATGTCGCCCTTGAGGGTATCGAGTAGGGCGCCCGGCGCCTTGCCGGCGGGTCCCTGGCGGAAAGTCGCGAGCGAGACCAGGGCGTTGCCCAGTTCATGGCTCAAGGTCAGCGCCAGTTCGCGCAGCAGGCCGCGGCGCTCCGCCCGGCGGCGGCCGGCGGCGTCGTGCACCTCCCCGCTGGCCTCCTGCCAGAACGCCCACACGCCACCCGTCTCCGCGATCAGTCCCGCCGCCGCCCGGAAAGGCTGCTCCGCGACAGGCGCGACCCGGCATATCTGCCGGGTGCGCCGGGCCTGGCCGATGAGGTCGCGCACCACGAGCGGCACGTTGCGCGGCACGGCCTCGTCGGCCGCGAGGACCAGCGTGCTGGGCAGGTAGCGCGCGCCGATGCTGGATTGCTCCGCCAGAAGATTGAGCCGGCCGAACTGCGCCGCCTTGGCCAGGGCGTGCCGCAGCAGCCGCGCGAGCAGCACGGCCCGGGTGCGGTCGGGTTCATCGTAGGGCTGGCCGTCGTCCCGCACGCCGAGGGCGATCAGACCCAGCAGGCGGCCGTTGTCATGCACCGGGATGAGCAGGCGCGCGCCCCAGAGCGCGAGGCGGTTGCGCACGGCCAGCTCGGCCACCGGATCCGCGGGGCTTTCCCAGTTGCTCCCGTCAATCACGACCGGGTGGCGCTCGAGGAAGTTGACCAGCGGATCCTCCGCCTCAAACCGCGACGTGCCGCGGTCCGCCCGGAACCCGTCCGACTCCCGGAGGAAAAAGACCGTGTGCGAGGCCCGCAGCAATTGCCGCGAGGCCCGGCGAAATTCCGCAATGAGCCGGTCGCGCGAGTCGAGATTCTCCAACGCGGCTTCGAGGAAATCCCACAGTTCCGCCGCATCGACCGCGGCGGGCGGGCGGGCGGTGACCCTCAGCTGCTCATTGCGTCGGCTCTTTTCCAGCAGCAGATCCATCATCGACTGCTTCTCCGCCAGTTCCTCCACCAGCGGGAGGATCTCCCGCAGCCGGCAGATGCTGTCCTCGTAGGCGAGATAGGCCCGCGCCCGTCCGGCCAGCCGGGCCTGTTCGTACGGCAGGCTGCGCGGTTCGCCGACGTAAATCGTCGGACAACGGACCAGGGAGCCGGGCAGCATGGCCTCCGCGGCGGCGTCGAGCACGACCACGGCGGCGAATCCCGGCTGGGTTCCGCCCGAAAAGGTTTCCGGCACCAGCCTCAGGGCCGTCCGCCCCGGAGGCAGCTGGCGTTCCCATGCCGCAGCCAGCGTATCGTCGGCGGTGGCGAGGATTATGAGGCTTGGCATGGGAAGTTAACGCGGAAGGTAGCGCCGCGACCGGGCACCGGAGGATCCACGGCGATGGTCGCCTGCAATCCTGCCAGAATGTCGCTGCAGATCGCCAATCCAAGTCCAAATCCGGTGGACTTGGTGGACTGGAACGGCTGGAAGAGCCGCGGCAGGATGTCCGGGGAAATGCCCGGGCCGCTGTCCTCCACCACCACCTGCACCGCGCCCTCATGATTGCGCGTGGCGACCCGGACCCAGCGCACCTCCTGCTCTTCCACGGCCTGGAGCGCGTTGAAGCAGAGGTTGAGGATGACCTGCTTCGCGGCGGTCGCATCGGTGAACACGAGGTCCGGACTGGCCTGGAAATCGGTGGTGATGGTGATGTGCCGGTCGGCGGCCTTCGCCGCCACGAGCTCGAGGCTGGCGTGCAGCACCGGGTGCAATTCGAGTTCGCCGGCCACGTAGGTCCGCGGCGTCGCGAGGTCCAGCAGCTGCTCCGTCAGCCGGTCGATGCGCGACACCTCGTCGCTGATGAGCCGGAAGAATTTCTCGCGGAACGCCGGGTCCTGGTGGTGGTGCGGCAGCAACTGCACGAAGGTCTTGATCGTCACCAGCGGATTACGGATCTCGTGCGCCAGGCTCGCGCCCAGCAGGCCCACGGTCGCGAGC
>JBIJDP010000447.1:0-3304 GCA_044344065.1 Opitutaceae bacterium | reverse complement strand
CGTCGTCGCCAAAACGATAATCGCAATTCTCAACGCCTTTCGGAAACACGTGCTTGTCCAATATCCGGTAGCCGCCGGCGCTGGCAACCTGGCCGAGGGCGTCGAGGTCTTCCAGATCACCAAGAACGGCCTCGCCCTCCAAGCCACCTTGCAGGGCACGAAATATTGGCAGGACCGCGACCTGAACTGACGCCGGGCCGGCGCCGGATGCAGGCGAAGGTCTGAAGTAAGGCAGGTCTCTGACCTGCCTTTTTGACCTCTATCCGCGGTTTCGCGTGCCCACGGCGGGTCAGAGCCCCGCCCTGCGCCGATTCATGGACTACAGCCTCAGGCACCTGCAGTGGCTGATTGAAGAGCAGGGTTGCGGTTCGACGCGCTGTGGTTCTTTGCCGATCTTTGCTTCAAGAACGGCATGCTGCTCCCGCCGGCGGCTTCGACCAGCTCCGCTTGACCGTGCCGCGCGCCCGTCAGTAGTGCAGCGTTCCCCGGGCGGAAAACGTTGGCGGAGAGGACGGTTGTTTCGCTTTGGCCGGTGCTGACCAAAGCAGTCCAATTCTAGGTTTGGTGCCTGGGGTGGGGGTCGAACCCACAAGCCTTTCGGCGGTAGATTTTGAGTCTACTGCGTCTGCCAATTCCGCCACCCGGGCAGGGCGCGTCGAGAACTGGGGACGGTAGGTTGCGCGCCGGGGTTGTAAACGAGAATTTCGGGCACGAAACAGGCGACGGAAACCGGTTATGAAAACCTGAGACTATCTGTTGAGACCTGAAGTTGGAAACGGAGACCTGCAACTTGGGAGCGGATTTGAAGATCTGAAGCTGGTTCGAGAAATTCAGATTTCAGGTCTCAGGATTCAGGTCTCATACCCCGCCTCTGCCGGCTTCACCACATGTCCTCGCCGCGGTCGAAGACGCCTGTCAGCGCGGCTGCCCACGCGGCCGGGTCGCGTTTTTTCAGGATCTCGCCCGCGGTGGCAAAGGAGAGGAAGGCCAGGCCCGAGGCAAAATCGTTGGCGTACAGGCCATAGTAGAGCTTGCCTGCATCGCTGGCCATGAAGCGCAATTGCTTCTCCGCAATGGATTCGAGCCAGGCATATCCCCCAACCCGCTGGGAGACATCGAGGAGAAGCCAGCTCATACCTGGCTCGTAGCAGCGGTAATGGTCGCTGGGCGGATGCTCGAAGGAACCGTCGGCCATCTGATTCTGATCAAACCAGTCGGCGAACTCGCCAAAGCGCGCTTCGAGTCGCGACCAGATTGTATCGCTGCCGCTCTGGAGCGCGGAAGGCAGTTCGCCATGGACCTGATTCGGCGCCTGGGCCGGGACCTTCGCCGCCGCGGCCTTGGATTCAGGCGTGGGCGCAAGGCGCAGGGGGATCGAGAGACGCTTTTTCATTTCCGCGCTGGCGAGCGCGGCGATGAGGCCTTCGGAAGTGTAGATCAGGATCTGCTGCGGCGCGCCCATGGACCATTCGCTCAACAGCGTGTTCTTATAGTCATTGGTGCTGATGAATTCGATCATCGGCACGGCGGCATCGTAATATTCCGTCTCACCGGTGAGGTCGGCATAGCGGATCAGCGTCGCGGCGAAGAGGGCGGCGGGGCACCAATACTCCTCCAGGCCGGGCTCGTTGATCTTGTGGTTGAGCACGCCGACGCCCATCACCCCCCGCGGTGAGAGGAAGTTCTGCAGGCAATGATCCAGGAACCGTTTCACGCCTGCGAGCACGGCGGGATTTTCCGGCAGGTGGGGGAAGACCCGCACACTCTCCAGCAGGCCGTTGGCGGTCGAGGCGTTGTCCGCGACACAGGAACAGCTGACCACACCCTTGGCGTCACGATTGTAGCCGTAACCCATGTCGAACATGTCCGGCCAGTGCACGCCTTGGAACTGCAACATGCGCCGGCTGAAGCGGCGGCCGATGTTCGTCATGCGCGCATCCGCCAGGAGATCCATCGCATGGGCCGCGCCCATGACCACATAGGCTTCCTCGAAGAGCGCCTGCATCGGATGGGCCATGCCATCGGTCTGGGCGATGATATGATGGGAGAAATAATTCCAGTGCCTGACCAGCCCGCGGGCGGTGACATCGGGGTCGAGTTGCATAGGGAAAAAGCGGGGAAATCCGCAGGTCCTCCGTATTCGATGGCCGGCAACAGGGGTCAATTACTTTGGAATACTACCAGTATAGATAAATTGATGCGTAGGGGCGCAGTTCCCCGACGCGCTCGGAGCCTTGAGCCTGTCGAAACGGCATGCCTGCGCCCTCGGGCGTCGCCGCGCGCCGCCTCTACGAATCAACTCGCCTGCGAGCAGGCTCCTTGCATGCCGGAGCTTGCTCCGGTGGGGTCTACCGTGCTCCCTTCCCTCCAAACTCAATTTGTAACATGGCCGCCAAGCTTGTTTTCAAGGCACCCAGCTGCGTCTGAGCACCGATTTCGACGGCGGGGGGCTGGCCAGGGTGAGTGAAGCAGAGCCGGACGTATTGGACTGCTGGCCCTACCTGGAGGACGAGTACCGTCAGTTATAGTGACTTTTACATACAAGTGGTTACAAGTTCTGGACGTGGGTGCCCTGACGCCAGCTTTCATTGCTGATCAATTTGGCCCCAGTCAGCAGCCTGGTAGCAGGGAAATTACTGCGGAGGGAGACCGTCTCACCACAAAATGACACCTGTTGGTCTCATTTTACCACAAACTGACGACAGATGCTTCCGGAGACGATGGCGGTGAATCCGGTGCTCCCTCGGACTCACTGACATTTTGTGGTCACATTTGGTGACTTTACTTCGTCACCGCGACAAAATAATGCCCTCCGTAGCCTCGGCGAAGGAGGGCAACAAAGCCCCGCAAGGTTGCAAAACCGTGCGGGGCTTTTGCGTGCCTGTTTGCGCAGTTTGCTGCCCGCTGCCGGCCGACTGGGGCAAAAAGATTGGACGGAGTTTCCGCCATTGCCCCACCTTCACGCCAGGTTGCGGCGGCCATTTCAAATCCCCGCTTCGATGGCGCTATTTATTTCCGTAGCGCGGCGGCTTGGCCCCAAGCCTGACTCCATCTCTGGCCCCGAGGTTTGAGGTCGCTACGCGGGAGGTTCTATGAATCCTCCCGGCCGTCACCCCACTGCGGTCGATGGACACTCCGCCACTTCTAGATCCACTGTCAGCACCGCCGGCGTCCGCTGACCCTGCGGGCGACCACCGGCCGGGCCTTGGCCGTTCGGCCGCTTGGGCCGCCATGGTGGCGCTGACGGTCGCCAGCCTGACCGCTGCGCTTTTCCAATGGGCGGATCGGTTGCACGAGGGCAACG
>JBIJDP010000192.1:0-5374 GCA_044344065.1 Opitutaceae bacterium | reverse complement strand
GCGCGAGGAAGTGGCGCGGCTGGCGACGGCGAAGGCCCTGCGCCTGCCGGAAAACCCCGGAGAGGCCGAATTGCAGTCGCTGGCAGCCCGGCTCTTCGCCACCACGCACCCGCTCACGAATCCGGCCGGCCGGCCCACCTTCATCGAGATCAGCCACGGCGAACTGGCCCGGCGCTTCCAAAAATAGCCGCAACGCGGGCTCGCGCTGGCACGAAACCTGTTATTAAAACCGGCTCACTCATTCCATGCCCAAAGCCGCCAAATCCTCCTCCGCCCGCTCTCCCAAATCCACCAAATTGAAAAAAACTGCACCGCGGCCGGTGCCGGTGCGGGCGGCGGATTTCGTGGCGCCGGAGGGGGCCAGCACCGCCCCCTTCAGCATGCCCCAGATGATGCGTTCCCTGCACGCGCCCCAAGGGGTGGCGCAGAGTCCGGTGGAGGCCCTGCGCTCGCTCATTCAGCGCCATCTGGTGTCCACGTTGGCCCGGCACACCGGTTCGGCCACCCCGCGCGACTGGTGGGTGGCGACGGCACTGGCCGTCCGTGACACCATCCATGAGCGGCTCATCGCCACGCAGGGTGTGCACAACCGGCTGAACGTCCGCCGCATCCATTATTTTTCTCTCGAGTACCTGATGGGCCGGCTGTTCAGCAACAACCTGCATGCCACCGGCATGCTTGATGATGCCCGCGAGGCGCTGGCGTCGCTGGGCCAGAATTTCGAGATGATCCGGGAATCCGAGGGCGACATGGGCCTGGGCAACGGCGGTCTGGGCCGGTTGGCGGCCTGCTTCATGGATTCGCTCGCGACCATGGATTACCCGGCGCTGGGCTACGGCATCTATTACGAGTTCGGCCTGTTCAAGCAGGCGTTCGTGAAGGGCAACCAGGTCGAGCATCCGGACAACTGGATGCTGTTCGGCGATCCGTGGGAAGTGGTCCGCCCCGAGCACACGCAGGAGGTGCGCCTCTACGGCCGCGTGCAGCACGTGTTCGACGACGAGGGCAACTCCAAGCCCCGCTGGGTGGACACCAAGACCATTCTGGGCGTGCCGCACGACATCCCCATCGCCGGCTACGGCACCGTCACGGTGAACCTGCTCCGGCTCTGGGCGTCCAAGTCCACGGAGGACTTCGACCTCGCGGCCTTCAACAGCGGCGGCTACGTCGAGGCCGTCCGGGAGAAGGCCGTGGGCGAGACGATCTCGAAGGTCCTTTATCCGAACGACAAGACCGAGAACGGTAAGGAGCTGCGCCTCGTGCAGCAGTATTTCTTCGTGGCCTGCTCGCTGCGCGACATCATCCGCCGGCACTTCCGCGGACCCGGCAACGGCTGGGCGAACTTCACCGACAAGGTCGCCGTGCAGCTGAACGACACGCACCCGGCGATCGCCGTCATCGAGCTCATGCGCATCCTGATGGACGAGCAGGGCATGGAGTGGGAGGCCGCCTGGGCCATCATCGAGCGCACCTTCGGCTACACCAACCACACCCTCATGCCCGAGGCGCTGGAAAAATGGAGCGTGCCCCTGTTCGAGCGCGTGCTGCCGCGCCACCTCCAGATCATCTTCGATCTCAACCTGCGCCACCTCAAGCAGGTCGAGGCCAAGTGGCCCGGCGACATCGGCAAGATGCGCGTCTGCTCCCTCATCGAGGAAAACGGCGCCAAGATGGTCCGCATGGCGCACCTCTCCGTCGTCGGCTGCCATACGGTCAACGGCGTCGCCGCCCTGCACACCGCCCTGTTGAAGAAGGAGCTCTTCCCGGAGTTCAACGAGCTGTACCCCGGCAAATTCCAGAACAAGACCAACGGCATCACCCCGCGCCGGTGGCTGCTCAAGAGCAACCCGCGCCTGTCCGGCCTCATCTCCGACCGGCTGGGGCACCAGGCCTGGGTGCGCGACCTCGACCGGCTGCGCGAATTGGAAAAGCATGCCGACGACGCCCGGTTCCAGGCCGAATTCATGGCGGTCAAGCGGGCCAACAAGGAGGACCTTGCCGCCGTGATCCGCGCGGAGTGCGGCATCACGGTTTCCCCCGACGCCCTTTTCGACGTGCAGATCAAGCGGCTGCACGAGTACAAGCGGCAGCACCTGAACCTGCTGAACATCATGGCGCTCTACCGACGCCTGCTGCATTCGCCGACGGCCGACGTCGCGCCGCGGGTCTTCATTTTCGCCGCCAAGGCCGCGCCCGGCTACGACGTGGCGAAAAACATCATCCGGGCCATCAATGTCATCGGCGAACGCATCAATGCCGACGAGCGCATCAATGGAAAGCTCAAGGTCGCCTTCCTGCCCAACTACCGGGTCTCGCTCGCGGAGAAGATCATCCCGGCGGCGGACATCTCCGAGCAGATCTCCACGGCCGGCAAGGAGGCCTCCGGCACCGGCAACATGAAGCTCGCGCTCAACGGCGCGGTCACCCTCGGCACGCTCGACGGCGCGAACGTCGAGATCAAGGAGGAGGTCGGCGACGAGAACATCTTCATCTTCGGTCTCACCGTGGACGAGGTGGAGGCGCTGCGCGCCCGGGGCTACAATCCGCACGACTATTACCAGGCTGACGAGGAGTTGCGCCATGTCATCGACTGGCTAGGCAGCGATTACTGGACGCCCGGCGAGCACGGGGCGTTTGCGCAGGTGCACGGCACGCTCATGCACGACGGCGACCCTTTCATGGTCCTGGCCGATTTCCGCGCGTATTGCGACGCGCAGGCCAGGGTGAACGAGGCCTATCTCGATCAGACGCGCTGGGCGCGCATGGCGATCATGAACACGGCGCGGGTGGGCAAGTTCTCCAGCGACCGCACCATCCGCGAGTATGCGGACCAGATCTGGAAATTGCCCGCCGTGCCGGTGGAGTGACGGGTTGAGGCAGGGCAGGGATTCCGAACCCCGCCTGGAAGCGCGACCAGCCTGCCCTCCGTAGGCCCGGCGAAGGAGGAGACCCCGCCCAACATCGATTTACACCGCGCGCAGCACCAGGACCAGGTTGCTGCCGCCGAAACCGCTGCTCGTGCTGATCACGTTGCGCGGCCGTTCGTGGAGCGTGGTCCGGGGGAGGTCGAGTCCATCGCAGACCGGATCGGGGTTGCGCAGGTGCGCGTTGCCCGGGATGAAACCCTCCTTGATGGCCATGGCGCAGAAGGCCGCTTCCATCACGCCGGACATCGAGAGCGGATGGCCGGTGAGTCCCTTGGTGCTGCTGATGCGGGGATGCACCCCGGCGGCGGTGAAGACCTGCTGCAGCGCCAGCGCCTCGGAGCGGTCGCCCGCCGGCGTGGAGGTGGCGTGGGCGTTGACGTAGGTGATGTCGCCCGGGGTCAGCCCGGCGTCGGCCAGGGCCCGGCGGATCGCATCGGCCAGGCCCGTGCCCTCGGGGTGGGAGATGGCGATATTGTAACCGTCGGCGGCCGAGCCCCAGCCCGACAATTCCGCGTAGACTTGGGCGCCGCGGGCCCGGGCCGATGCCGCGTCCTCGAGAATGAGGGCCACGCCGCCGCCGGCACCGACAAAACCGTCGCGGGCCACATCGAACGGCCGCGAGGCCAGCAGGGGATCGGATTGGGTGGAAAGCGCGCCCATGGCCCCGAAGGGCAGGATGCTCTCGGCCGTGGCCTCCTCGGCGCCGACCACGATCATCCGCGTCTGCCGGCCCAGGCGGATGTCGTCCAGGGCACAGCCCAGCGCATGGCTGGACGAGGCGCAGGCGGCGACGAAACCGCCGACCGCGCCGCGGATGCCGTAGTGCGCGGCGAGATTGAAATTCAGCGTGCCGGCGATGGAGGAGACGACGCTCAGGGGATGGCAGCGCTCGCCGCGGGAGGCCAGGAGCCGGCTCACGTGGTGGTGGGCGAGCAAAGTGGATCCGGCTGAGGCGCAGTAAAGTCCGGTGCGACCGTCGCCAATATCATCGTATTTCAGGGAGGCATCCGCGAGGGCCTGCTCGATCGCGCACAGGGCGAACAGTCCGTGGGGGGATAGTCCGCGCAGCGTTTCGCGCTCGACCGCGTAGCGCGCCGGATAGGTCCAGTCGCGCCAGTTGGGCGAGGTGGCCTTGAATTCCTTGATGGTGCCCACGACCTTGACCGGCAGGTCGGGGTTGCCGAGGAACTCGACCGCCTCCAGGCCGTGCCGGCCCTCGACCAGGCTGCCGCGCACGGCGGCGTAATCGTTGCCGATGCTGGTGATGAAACCCAGGCCGGTGATGACGGCGGAACGCGGCATACCGGCGGTTCAGTTTTGCGATTCGGCCAGCTTGCGGCGGATGAAGGCCCGCAGGTCCCCGATGGTGCTCAGGCGCACGATTTCCTTGGTCGCGATCGTCACATCGAAGACTTCCTCCAGCATGAACACCGCATCGGCAATCGACACGGAATCGATGCCCAGGTCGGTCGTGAGCGACATGTCATCGGTCAGGATCGCCGGTGTGGTCCCCTGCTTCCGGGCGGGCACATGATCGCGGACGATCGCGAGGACGACTTCGTCGGCCGCGGCGGGATCGCGCGTGACCGTGAATTGCGTGAAGCGCTCGCGGATCTGGGCCGGAAGGTGCTTGAGCAGTTCCTCCGGGTTGGGCGCGGCGTAGTTCTCTGGTTGCGAAGAGGCTTCCATTTTGTTGCCTGAGACTTGGGCGGTAATGGCCCCAGCTTCAAGCAATGGAACGGAACTTGGCCTTAATCCAAGGAGTTAAGCAATTTTTTAAGAAACGTTTTACGAAGTGCCGGGGGACGACTCCTGAACGGACTCATGCAGTTGAACCACTGCTGCACCCTCCTGCGCCAAGTCTGCGGGTGGGCAGGTGCCGGTGAGCACGGTTGTGGCGGCAGGCAGGATCGGGAACGACTAAGAACCAAGTGGACACATGGTCCTCGCAGTTTGGCTAGCAACCTTTCCCGATCTGGCGAATCTGTAGGGCATGCCATGCCTGCGTCTTTTGTTTGCGACCCTGCTCCTGGGCACAGGATGGGGAAGCACCGGGCATGCGCAGCCCTGGCCGCCGCTGGATGGCGAGTTGGCCGGCAAGTTCGAGTGGCGGGCACTGGCGGGCACGCCGCCGTTGGCCTGGCGGGTGAAATTGCTGCCACCGGGAGAGACGGCCCCGGCCGGGCTGTCGGCGACCATGAGTGCGCCCGGCCTCAAGGTCGGAATCGAGGCCACGCTGCCCGGACATTGGAAGGTGGCGGGTGGCACGATCACGCTGGCGGAGTGGGGCGGGCCGGTGCTGGCGTTGGTCTGGTCCGCGAAGCCGCCGGACCTGGAGTTGGGGGGAACGCTGCAACTGGGGGGCGAGGGCCATTGGGCCGGAACGGAAATTGACGGCCGGCTTTCCCTTGCGATGGCGGACGGGTTCATGCGGAGCGCGGCCCAGG
>JBIJDP010000143.1:0-6259 GCA_044344065.1 Opitutaceae bacterium | reverse complement strand
GCAGCCGGGAGGCGCGACACTCCAAACCCTGCGCCTGACCGCGGAGACGGTCCGGGCGGCGGACGTGCAGGCCAGCAATCTCTTGGTTGAAGCCGTGGGTGGGGCGGACGGGCAGATAGAGGTGCGCCGGGCCGAAGCCGCCGTGTTTGGCGGGCGGATCACCTTGAGCCCGTTCACGGTTGACCCGGAGAACCCCGAGGTGACGACCACGGCGGAATTGGCCGGCCTCGCCATGGCGGAACTGGCCCGGCTGATTCCCGCCGCGCTGGCGTCGGCGGCGGGCCGGATCGAAGGTCGCATCGCCGTGCAGTGGAGCGAGGCGGCCGGGTTTCAGCCCAAAAGCGGCAAATTATCCATCGAGCCGGACGCGCCGGCCACCTTGCGTTTGGCCGCCACGCCCGGGTTTCTGACGCAGCATCTGCCGGAGCGGATCCAATTGCTGCCGGCCTGGCTGCGGCTGCCGGCCAATTGGCTGGCCCCGGTCAATCCGGCCTACGGCACCCTGGAGAGCATTGAAATGGGCCGGCAGGACCTGCAGGTGGAGCAGTTGCGGGTGGCGCTGTACCCGGATGGACCCGAGGGAGCGCGTTCCGCCGTGGTCGAGGTGACGGCCCGCCCGGCCGCTGGCAGTGCCGTGGAACTCGTGAGCTTCACCGTCAATGTGGCCGGTTCATTGCAGCAGGTGCTGCAGCTGGGCCTGGACGACCGCGCGAATTTGATTTTCAACGCAGGAAAAAAATGACGGGTTTTTTAACCGCGGATTTCACGGATGCTACGGATGGATTCCAAGGCAATGGCCACATAAGGCTCAGAAGGCACAAAAGGATCTGAGTTTTTATGAGCTTCTTGAGCCTTATGTGGCCATCATCGGATCCGTGCCTGCCCTCCGGAGTTTTGGCGAAGGATGGTGATCTATGGTCAAATGTTCGTGGTTGGCCACTGCGATGAAACCCGGGTTGCACTTTGGGGTCTGAGGCCCTGCAATGCCTGCCATGCCACACCGCCTTTACCTGCTCCTGCCCGCCGTGCTGCTTGCCGGCTGCATCCATGTGAAAATGGATCCCATCCAGGTTCACGCCATCGTGGACGTGAACGTGAAAGTGGACAAGGCGCTGGACGATTTCTTCGGCGACCTCGACAAGAAGTCATCCACCATCACTCCCGACAGCAAATCGTGATCCCTCCAGCCATGAAAACCAATCTTTCCCGCCTGGCCCTCCTGTTGCTCGTCCTTGTGCTCGCGCCCGTCATGACCCGGGCCGAGGATCTTGGCGCCGTCCGCTCCCGCATGGAGCAGCGTCTGTCGCGGATTGACGCGCTGAAATCCAGCGGCGCGATTGGCGAAAACAATCAGGGACTATTGGAGGTTCGGACGGCCGGCGAGGCGAACGCGGTGGTCGCCGACGAGAACAAGGATCGCACGGCCGTCTATGCCGAACTGGCCAAGCGCACCGGGGCTTCGCCCGATTCCGTCGGCCGTGCCCGGGCCAAGCAGATCGCCAGCAACAGCGCCCCGGGAGTCTGGCTCCAGCGCGAGAGCGGCGAGTGGTATCGGAAATAGGTTTCGCGACGGATTAATCCGAACCTGGCTCACGCGGAGGCGCGGAGCGCGCGGAGTCTTTGTCCTGGCAATCTGCTCCGCGCCCTCCGCGCCTCCGCGTGAGTCATCAACCCCGCCAGCCCGGCTGGGCATGCGCTTCCTCGATGAAGGCCAGCATGTTTTCGAGCGGCACGTCGCCCTCGACCGCGTGGGCGGGGGAGAGAATGTAGCCGCCGTCGCGGCCGAGCTCGATCAGCCTCCGCGTTTCGGCGCGCACGTCGGCCACCGTGCCGTAGGGCAGGGTGCGCTGGGTGGAGAGCCCGCCGTGGAAGGCGAGGCGGCCCCGGTAGCGGCGGACCAGATCGGCCACGTTCATGACTTCGGGCTGGAAGGGGTTGAAGCAGTTCACGCCGGCGTCAATGAGATCGTCGAACAGTTCATCCACGTCGCCGCAGGAGTGGATGAACACGTTTTTGCCCGCGGACCGCACGGCGCCGTACATGCGCCGGAGTTCGGGTTCGATGAACTCGTGCCACAGGCCCGGGCCCATCTGCAGACCCTGCTGCTGGCCCCAGTCGTCGCCGAAATAAATGGCGTCAATGTCGTAGGTCAGAGCGTGGCGGACCTGCGCGATGTTGAAATCGGCGATGGCGCGCAGGAGCTGGCGGACGAAGTCCGGGTTCTCGATGAAGTCCATCATCAGGTTCTCCATGCCGCGGAGCGTCCAGGCGCGCTCGTAGAGCGAGACGCCGATGGGAAAGACGCGAAAGCAGTCGGGATGGCGCGCCAGCTTTGCGGTGACGCCATCAAAGAAGATCGCGCCGCGGGGATCGGGGAAACGGTAGGTGGCGAGGTTGGGCTCGGCCAGTTGCGGGTTGACCACCATGCCGATGTCCTTGTCCACGCTGCGATCCCAGGTGACCCCGAAGGCATCAAGGACCTTGTCCCCGCCGAGGTCGGTGAAGCTGCCGGCGGGATTGCCGGCCCAGATGAGATGATTCTGCAGGACGCCGTCGAGGTCTTCGGTGCCGTAGTGCCGCACCAGTTTTTCCCGCGCCTCCAGGGTGAAGGCAAAGGACCACGGTACATAGGGTGGGCGTTGATGGGCCAGGATCTGGCGGATGACGTCGCGTTTGGTCATGGGGAGTGGATTGATCGCCGGGGGGGCGGTAGAGAAAATAAACGAGCGACCGTTAGCCGGGACAAGGCGCCGGCACCTCCGGCGGGCGAGTAACAGACATCATAATGCGGTCCAGTTGGCGGGCTGGCGGAGCGACCGGGTGGTCCGAAGAACGGCGAATGGATTGAAGCAGGAAACCCGGAATCCCGGAACCGCCGGTCCGATTCCACCGCAGGCGCTCGGAGAGTCGGAGAATAGCAAAACAACGGTTTTCTTTGTCTCTCCGTGTCTCTGTGGTGAGTTGGGCTTGACCGTCCTCAGAGGACCAGAATCCCGGCGATGGTGGCGGCCATGAAGCAGGCGAGGCTGCCGCCGATGAGCGCCTTCACGCCGAGCTTGGCGAGGTTCTCGCGCTGGGCGGGGGCGATGGCGCCGATGCCGCCGATCTGGATGCCGATGCTCACGATGTTGGCGAAGCCGCACAGGGCATAGGTGATGATCATCAGGTTGCGCGGATCGTTGTAGGCTCCGGCATTCTTGAGGTCGGCGAGATTGAGGAAGGCGACAAACTCGTTGAGCACCGTGCGGGTGCCGAGCAGGGCGCCGGACTGGAGCAGGGCGTCGTTGCTGATACCCATCAGCCAGGCGACCGGGGCGAACAGAATGCCGAGGATGAATTCGAGGGAGAAGGTCTTGAACGTTCCGTGGGTGAGCGATGCGACCAGGGGGTTGAGCCCAAGCGGATCGCCGCACCAGTGACTGAGCACGTAATTCACCATGGCCACAAAGGCGGTGAAGACGATGAGCATGCCACCGACGTTTACCGCCAGCTTCAGGCCGTCGGTCGTGCCGAGGCAGATGGCATCAAGCAGGTTGGAACCGATCTTCTCCTTGCTGACCTGCAGCGTCGTGTCCACGGGCTCGGTCTGCGGGACGAGGATCTTGGCGAACATGAGGGCGGCGGGGGCGGAGATGACGGACTTGGTGATCAGGTGGGTGGCGAAGATCACCTGCTGCGCCGGATCGGTGCCGCCGAGGAAGCTGATGTAGGCGATCATCACGGCGCCCGCGACCGTGGCCATGCCGCCGATCATGACGCAGAGGATTTCCGACCGCGTCATGGTGTTGAGGTAGGGCTTGATGAGCAGCGGGGCCTCGGTCTGGCCGAGAAAGACGTTCGCGGAGGCGCTGAGCGTCTCCGGGCCGGACAGCCGCATGGTCTTGGTCATCACCCAGGCCAGGGCCCAGACGATCTTCTGCAAAATGCCGAGGTAGTAGAGGGCGGAGGTGAAGGCGGAGAAAAAGATGATCGAGGGCAAAATGCTCAGGCCGAAGACCACGCCGTGCTTGCCCTGGTCCACGAGCGAACCGAAGACGAACTTCGTGCCCTCGCCGGTGAACGCCAGCAGCTGCACGAAGAAGTTGCCCACCAGCTCGACCGCATACCGGACCGGCGGGGCGTAGATGACGAGGGCGGCGAAGACGATTTGCAGCAGCATGCCGATGCCGACGACCCGCCAGTTGATGGCCTTGCGATTCTCACTCAGGAGGACCGCGATGCCGAGGAAGGCGGCGATACCGATCAGGCCGCGGACAAGGTGCATGAGTTGTTCCATGAGGAGGCGGAGCTGGGAGGCGGAAAGCCAGTGAGCTTGGGAAAATATTCATCCGGCGCGAGAAACTTCTCGGCGCGGCCGGCGTCAACGGGTGTGCGATGATGCCTTCCCTCTACCATTTGACATGTGCCGGGGGCTGCCTGTTGGGCGCGGTGCTCGTGGCGGCGCTGGTGGTCCTGGCCATGCTCGTCTGGCTGGGCGGGCGGAACACTTAGGGTGCTTTCCAGGCTTGGCGTCCGAGTGGCGCCGCGGCATGCAGGGAACATGGACGTTAACCAGCGTTTGGCCGCTCATCTCAGCAAAACCCCGGATACGGGGTCGGCGCTCTTTGTCGCGCGCAACGCCACCGTGGTCGGTGATGTCGTGCTCGGACCGAAGAGCAGTGTTTTTTACGGGGCCGTGTTGCGGGGCGACATCCATGAGATCCGGATCGGGGAGGGCACGAACATCCAGGACAACGCCATCGTGCACCTGGCGGACGACTACGGCGCCCACATCGGCGCCTGGTGCACCATCGGGCATGCGGCCATCGTCCACGCCTGCACGATCGGGGATGAGTGCCTCATCGGCATGGGTGCGACCGTGCTGGACGGGGCGAAGATCGGCGCCCGCAGCATCGTGGGTGCGAATTCCCTCGTGTCGCAGCGTTTTGAGTGTCCGCCGGGATCAATGGTCTATGGCTCGCCGGCCAAGGTGGTGCGGGCGCTGACGGTCGAGGAGCAGGCCGGGCTGCGCAAGTGGGCGGAGAAATACGTCCAGGTCGGCACCGCCCACGCGGCAAATCAGGCGAAGGGATGAGACTCCCGGGCTTTTTTTAACCACGGATTTCACAGATGGTACGGATGAGGAAAGCATGGCTGGCCACAGAAGGCTCATAATACTCAGAACCAATCCGACGACCCGTATTACAGGAGGCAGCTGAGGAAGCAGAGTGTTTTGCCGAATCTCTCCCTGTAATGCCAACGGACCTTGAAATTGGATTTTAGCATCGATGGTAGCTACGAGCGTGAGCGAGTGGAAGGTTTCGCAGATGGCAGATGGGAGATGGGAGATCGGAGATCGAACAAGCTCCACTCGCTCACGCTCGTAGCTACCCGAAAGCCCAAGTGTTATGGGCGTTGGTATATTTCTCTGCTGGCTCTGCTTCCTCCTGTAAAAGGCTTGGTCCTCATGTGCCTTCTGAGCCTTTTGAGGCCATGGCTTGATCTGTGCGATCTGTGAAATCCGTGGTTAAAAACTCCGCGTTTTCCACGCAAGACTGAGAGCTCAGCGCACGCGATCCAGGGTGGAGAACGTGTAGCTGAAATTCGCGTCGCGGCTCTCGCGGCGGTCGGACTCCCGCCATTTGAGGTGCCGCCATTCGGGGAACCAGGTGTCGCCCGGGACCTCGGCATGCACGAGCGTCAGATAGATGCGGTCGGCGCGGGGGAGCAGTTCCTCGTAGATGCGCTGGCCGCCGCAGATGATGATTTCGCCGGGGAGGGTCTGCGCGATCGCCACGGCTTCGTTTACGTCCGCCGCGAGGTGTACGCCGGGCCGGGCGAGGGTGCGGTTGCTCGTGATGACCACCGGCACGCGTCCGTCGAGGGCGACGCGCGGCCAGGTTTCATAACAGATGCGCCCGAGCACCACGGTCTGGCCCGCCGTGACCCGATGGAAATGCGCGAGGTCCTCGGGAATGCTCCACGGCAGTTTCCCGCCGCGACCGATCACGCGGTTCTCACTGCAGGCGACGGCGAAATTGAGGGGTTTGGCGAGTCGGGTCACGCGGCCAAATTGGGAGCACGAATCCTTGATTGGCAACGATTCGTCCACTGTATTGGCAGGGTTGTTCGTTGGTCGGCGGTGCTTTTATATCTCGATTCACATGAACCTTTTCTCCCGATCGTTCCGCTGGGTTCTCCTCATGTTGGTCTGCACGACCGGACCTGCGCTGCGCGCGGGGGAGCCGGCGATGCGCCAGGCCGATTGCAACGGCTTCAC
>JBIJDP010000446.1:0-3307 GCA_044344065.1 Opitutaceae bacterium | reverse complement strand
CCACGCGGCTTCAATTTCCTTCACCAGTTCTTCTCCGAGCGGCGGTAATTGGCGGGCCATCCTCTTTTCTTGCACACATTAAGCCTGCTTTGGAAGCGTAAAAGCTAATGGCTATTGGTATAACGTAGTGCCGTGCTTCAGCCGGCACTGGTTCGGTAGTGTCGAACTGCCTGAGCAGCGTAGTGAGCGCGGGCTGAAGCACCGCGCTACGAAGTCAGGATATTTCACCACAGAGACACAAAGATACAGAGTAGGCCCTCGATCATTGATCCGATCCGATTGGCTCTGTCCCTCTGTGCCTCGGTGTTGACTATTCCGGAAAAGCCATTTCGAGCCATGAAAAATCTCAGGTCTCCGAAAGGCTCCGCCGAGCCTCATTTCAGCGCGAGGTCGTTGACCTTCACTTCCTTCACGGCCCACTTGGTGACGGTCAGGCCCTTGGAGGTTCGGGTGCTGACGGGCACGGGCGTGAGGTCGAAATCGAACTCGCGCACGCGGGCACCGCTGCGCCCGTCCAACGAAATGTGCACGCTCTTCGGCATGTCCTTTTCCCTGGTCTGAATATCCAGCCAGACGATCCGGGAGTTCTCGGATTTCACCAAGGGATACAGCTTGTCGCGGGACAGTCCGCCGATCTGGAACTTCTTGGCGAAGGCCTTCCCGGTGGCGCCATCCTGGTAGATCAGGGTGTAAAAACTCTGGTCCCCTTCCTTGGGCCAGATGGCGACGTGCATGATCTCGCGGCCCATGAAGGTCTTGTCGGCGACCTTTGAAACCTTGAGCGAACCGTCGCGCATGATGGTGAGCACGCTGTCGAGGATCGTGCACTCGGTGACGAACTCGTGCTGGCGCCAGTTCAGGCCGATGAAGCCGTCCTCGCGGTTGACGTAGAGGCGCTGGTTGGCGGAAACAACTTCTGACGCGTCGATCTGCTCGATCTCGTCGTAGCTGGTCTTCCGCTTGATGCCCTTGCCGTACTTCTCCTGGAGCATCTCGAACCACGCGACCGCATACTCGGTGAGCTTCCGGAGGTTGGCCTTGGTCTCCTTGATGCCCTCCTCGATCTTCTTCATGGCCTCGTCGGCCTGGAAGCGGTTGTAGGCGGAGATGCGCTTGATGCGGATCTCGGTGAGGCGGACGATGTCTTCGTCAGTCACATCGCGGCGGAGCTGCTTGAGGAAGGGCTTCAGGCCGCCGCGAATCTCGGCGAGCACGCTCTCCCAGGTCTTTGATTTCTCAATGAGGCGGTAGATGCGCTCCTCGATGAAGATGCGCTCGAGCGAATCCCAGTGCCACTGCTGCTCAAGTTCGCCGAGCTTGATCTCGAGTTCGCGCTTGAGGAGCTCCCGGGTCGCCTCGGCGCTGGTCTTGAGGATGTCGCGGACGCCGAGGAAGTGCGGCTTGTCGTCGCCGGTCTTGAGGTCGCGGACGATGACACAGGCGGCGGGGTTGAGCTGCACCTGGCAGCTGGTGAAGACGTAGAGTTGCTGGATGACCTTCTCGGGCTCGGAACCCTGCGGGAGGTGGACGAGGATCTCGACCTTGTCGGCCGTGTTGTCGTCCACGTGGCGGACCTTGATCTTGCCCTTGGCGTTGGCGGCGAGGATCGACTCGATGAGCGACTCGGTTGTGACGCCATACGGGAGCTCGGTGATGGCGAGTAGGTACTTGGAACGCTCCTCGATCTTGGCGCGGACCTTCACCTTGCCGCCGCGCTCGCCGTCGTTGTATTCGGCGAAGTCGGCGGTGCCGCCGGTGGGAAAATCGGGCAGGATGCGGAAGGTTTTGCCCTGGAGGTGATTGATCGCCGCGCGGCAGAGGTCGTTGAAGTTGTGCGGCAGGATCTTGGTCGAGAGGCCGACCGCGATGCCGTCGGCGCCCTCGAGGAGGACGATCGGGAACTTGGCCGGGAGGGTGATCGGCTCCTTGTTGCGGCCGTCGTAGCTGAGCTGCCAGGTGGTGGTCTTCGGGTTGAAAAGTACGTCCTTGGCGAAATTGGTCAGTCGGGCCTCGATGTAACGGGGGGCGGCGGCCTCGTCGCCGGTGAGGAGGTTGCCGTAGTTGCCCTGGGGCTCGATGAGCCAGGCGCGCTGGCCGATGGACACGAGGGCGGCGCCGATGGAGGCGTCGCCGTGCGGGTGGAGCTTCATCGTGGCGCCGACGACGTTGGCGACCTTGTGGAAGCGGCCGTCGTCCATGTCCCAGAGGGTGTGGAGGACGCGGCGCTGCACGGGCTTCAGGCCGTCATCAATGTGCGGGACGGCGCGGTCGAGGATGACGTAGGACGCGTAATCGAGGAACCAGTTGCGGTAGCTGACGGCGAGCGGCGCCTGCTCGTCCTGGACCTTCTCGCCTTTCTTGCGCTTCGGCGCCGTGGGCGCCTGATCGGAAACCTGAGAGGTGGCATCGGGGAGACCTGAAACCTGAGACCGGAGACCTGAATTCTGATCGGAATCTTCAGGTTTCAGGGTTCCGGTTTCAGGTTTCTGAGCCGGCGCATCATCGCCGCCCAGCGGCAGCTCGGGCTGGTCGTTGTTCTTGGAAGATTTCTTCTTGGCCATTGGCGAAAGGGGGAAGTTTGGATTAAGCGCAAAGGCGCGAAGATGCTAAGTTCGGAAATAAGGGTGCTTTGCGTCTTCGTGTCTTTGCGCTTCAAAATAATCAGGCTTCGACGAGGTCTTTTTCGACGCGGAGGTTGTCGATGATGAAGTCCTGGCGTTCGGGGGTGTTCTTGCCCATGAAGAACGACAGGAGCTCGTCGCTGCTGTAGAGGTGGTGGAGGTTCACGGGATCGAGGCGGATGTTCTCGCCGATGAAATCCTTGAACTCGCCGGCGGAGATTTCACCAAGGCCCTTGAACCGCGTGATCTCATGCGTGGCGCCGCACTCCACGATGGCGGCCTGCTTCTCCGCCTCGGAGTAGCAGTACCGGGTGATCTTCTTGTTGCGGACGCGGAAGAGGGGCGTCTGCAGGATGAAGAGGTGGTTGTTGCGGATGACGTCGGGGAAGAACTGCAGGAAGAACGAGAGCAGCAGTAGCCGGATGTGCATGCCGTCCACGTCGGCGTCGGTCGCGATCACGATCCGGTTGTAGCGGAGTCCGTCGAGGCTCTCCTCGATGTTCAGCGCGGACTGGAGGAGGTGGAATTCCTCGTTCTCGTAAATAACCTTCTTGGTGAGTCCGTAGGTGTTGAGGGGTTTGCCCTTGAGGGCGAAGACCGCCTGGGTCTGCACGTCGCGCGTGGCGGTGAGGGAGCCGGCGGCGGAGTCGCCCTCGACGATGAAGAGGGTGCTCTCCTCGGCGCGC
>JBIJDP010000445.1:0-3310 GCA_044344065.1 Opitutaceae bacterium | reverse complement strand
GCGATCTTTCGCAACGGGTGCAGAACAGCGACTGGGTGATCGTCGACGGCTACGACGGACTGGTGATCATCAACCCGTCGGAAAGCACACTGTTCCGCTACGGGAAAATCCGCGAGCAGCGCGAAGGGGTGGAGTCACGGCTGCTCGAGGCCAACCGCCAGCCGGCTGTCACGCTCGACGGCGTCGCGGTCACGCTGATGGCCAACATCGAGAAGGTGGACGAGGTCAAGCTGGTGCAGGATTACAACGCCGAGGGCATCGGGCTCTTCCGGACCGAATATCTCTACCTGAACAGCTCGCGGGTCCCTTCCGAAGCCGAGCAGGCCGTGGCCTATCGCACCGTGGTGGAGTCGCTGGCCCCGCTCCCGGTGGTTATCCGCACGCTGGATCTTGGCGGCGACAAGCCCATGGCCGGCAATCCGGGCCTGTTCCCGAAGGAGAGCAATCCCTTCATGGGCTTCCGGGCCATCCGCTTCTGCCTGGAGCACACCGATATTTTCAAGGACCAGCTGCGCGCGATCCTCATGGCGAGCGCCCACGGCAGGGTGCGGATCATGTATCCCATGATCAGCGGCGCGGAAGAACTGGCGCGGGCCAATGCGGTGCTGGAAGAGTGCAAGGCCGAGCTCCGGAAGAAAGGGACCGCGTTCGACGAAAAACTCGAGGTCGGTACGATGATCGAGATCCCGAGCGCGGCGGCGACCGCCGACCTGCTGGCGCAGGAATGCGATTTCTTCAGCATCGGCACCAACGATCTCATCCAGTACCTCCTCGCGATCGACCGGGTGAACGACCGCATCGCGCACCTTTACGAGCCCACGCACCCCGCGGTGCTGCGCACCCTGAAGAATATCGTGGACGAGGCGCACCGGGCCAAGATCCCTGTGAGCGTCTGCGGCGAGATGGCGGGCGATCCCGTGCTGGTACCCCTGCTGCTCGGGCTGGGCGTGGATGCGCTGAGCATGACACCCCCGCTGATCCCGGCCGTGCGCTACCTCGTGCGCGCGATGAAGATGACCGACGCAAAGAAGCTGGCGAAGGACGCGCTCGCGATGACGTCGCCCAAGGACATCCTCACGCGCTGTCTCGATTTCTACAGCGAGCGGACGAAGATGGAATAAACGGCCGGCGCGCTGGGCGCGCCGGAACGCTTAACATCCAACGTTCAACGCTCAACGTCCAAGTGGAGATTTGAGGGAGTCGTGGTCCGGGTGATTGCGACCGTGAGCGAGTGGAGGAATGGCCAGCGCATCGTGTGCGCCGGAAAGCTGAAACGGAGAGATCCGGGAGCGCGACCGCCCTCGGTCGCAATGTACCCAGCGGGAGAGGTGTCACACAATCGCCGCCTGTAACAACCGGCGTCTCGGGTGGCCGCGGGATCCCGCCCATGCGCCAAATTGCGACCGGGGGCGGTCGCACTCCCAGGAATCCCATGCTCCAATTCGTGTGCGCTGTCCCAAACCCCTCCGCTCCAAGTTCGGCGTTGAGCGCCCGGGAAGCGCGCTCATGCTGCAGCAACCTTGAAGCCCGAGTTACCGGTCATCGCCTACTTTTTTACGACTTTTCCCAAGCCCACCGAGACTTTCCTCCAGCGTGAAGTCATCGCCATGAAGGCGCACGGGGTCCAGATGCGGCTCTATTCGCTCTGGGGCGGCGGGAGCACCTACCGGGGACTGCCGGTGACGAGGTTTCCCAAGTGGAAGCTGCTCACGCTGCTGTGGATGATCCCGTACGAGTCGTGGCGGCGGCCGGAGGTGCTGCGCCAGGTGCTGCACGGACTCATGACCCGTCGCCCGCCCTCCTGGCTGAACTTCTGGGAAAACATGCTGGGCGCCGGTTTTGCGTGCCTGTACGCCGGGCATTTTCGCCGCGACCGTCCCACCCACATCCATGCCGCATGGGGCGGGGCTCCTTCCACGGCCGCCTGGCTGCTCTGGCGGCTCGACGGACACCGCTACAGCGCGGCGGCGCACGCCTACGACATCTATGAACACGGCGGCGACTGGTGGCTGAAGGAGAAATTGGAAAACGCGGCCTTCATCCATACCTCGACGCAGATGGGGCAGCTGGCGCTGATCGAGCGCGGCCTAGATGCCAACCGGATCCATTGCATCCGGCGCGGACTCGACCGAATGCCGGTGATGAAAGCGTTGCGCGCCACCCGCGAACCCTTGCGGCTGCTTTGCGTGGCACGCCTGGTGGAAAAAAAGGGCCTGCAGCATCAGTTGCGCATCTATGCGGCGTTGCAGGCGGCGGGCCTGCCCTATGAAGCGCGCATCGTGGGTGACGGTCCGCTGCGCGCGGAACTGGAGCGGCTCGCGGGCCTGCTCGGCGTGGCGGCGAACGTGACCTTCGTCGGTCACATCCCGCACTATGAGGTCTGGAACCAGCTCAACTGGGCCGACGTGCTGCTGCACACCGGCGTCATCGCGATGAGCGGGGACCGCGACGGTCTGCCGAATGTCATTCCGGAGGCGATGTCCATCGGCACGCTCGTCGTGACCTCGCCAGCGGCGGCGACGACGGAAGCGGTGACGGACATGGTGACCGGATTTGTTGCACCCGTGACCTCAAGCGGAGCCTGGGTGGATGCCCTCCGCCGCCTGTCGCGTGACGATGCGCTGGCAGAAGCGCTGCGCCGGGAGGCCCGCCGTTGGGTGGAGGATAACTTCGATGCGCACAAGAATGCGGAGCGCCTGCTCGCACAATTCGACCGGGTGATTGGCGAACCATGATCTTCCACGACGTCACCAAGGCAGAGGCGGGCGGGCACCGTTCGGGACTCATGCGGGTGAGCACCCGCCTGGGTGAGGAATTGCCCGGCGCGGCCATCGCGGTGCGCTGGGCCAAGGCCGGCTGGTGCGAGGCGACATCAGGCGGGCAGGTGGAACCGGCGGCGGGTGACTGGCTGCTGACGGGGGAATTGTTCGCGGAGGAGGAGCGTCCGGGTTTCACCGCGTGGCAGGCCGGGCGCACCTGCCGGACGGCGGCCATTTTCCATGATGCGATTCCGCTGAAGCTGCCGCAGATCACCTGGCCGCAAAGCGTGGCACGGCATCCGGGTTACATGAAACTGCTGGCCGGTTTCGATCGCGTGTGGGCGGTGTCGGACGCGAGCCGGCAGGACTTGCTCGGCTACTGGCGGTGGCTGGGCTTGGAGCGGATGCCGCCGGTGGTGACGCTGGCCTTGGGGGCGGATTTTGACGGACGGGCGCGGCAACCGGCCCGCGCGGCGACGGAACCGGTGCTGCTGTGCGTGGGCATCCTCGAGCCGCGCAAAAACCAGAATTTCCTGCTCGATGTGTGCGAG
>JBIJDP010000013.1:0-11664 GCA_044344065.1 Opitutaceae bacterium | reverse complement strand
GGAACTGGTAGCGCTCGCGGTTGCGGGAGAACTCGAGGTCGAGGTTCTTCTGCATCGAATCGGCGGCGCCGGCAAAGTCCACCTGCACGCTGTGGTCCACCACGAGGTCCACCGGCACGAGCGGCTCGATGATCTTCGGGTTCTTCCCCATCTTTGCCACGGCCGAACGCATCGCGGCGAGGTCCACCAGCAGCGGCACGCCCGTGAAATCCTGCAGCACGATGCGCGCGACCACGAAGGGGATCTCGGCCGTGCGGGCCTCGGTCGGCTTCCAGTTCGCGAGTTCGCGGATGTTGGACTCGAGCACGCGCTTGCCGTCGCAGTTGCGCAGCACGGCCTCGAGGACGAGGCGAATGCTCACGGGCAGGCGCGAGACCGGAAAGCCGGCCTGCTCGAGCGCAGGCAGCGAATAGAACTTTTTGCCACCCTCAAAAGTCTGGAGGGTGTTGAAGGGATTCGGGAGGGACATGATAGGGAAAACCTGAGGGCTGAAACCTGAGACCTGAGTGGGTTTCGCCGGAAGGTTGCTGGTCGTTATTTCAGTCGGTTCTTAAAATTAAGGTCTCAGGTCTCAAGTTTCGTCTGAACGGCTCAGCCCTGGGCGAGCGCAGCCTTGACGGCGGCGAAGTTCGGGAGGTCCTTCGGCGTCGCGGTCTGCTCGGCGTATTTGACCGTGCCGTCCTTGCCGATGACGAACGCGGCGCGGGCCGAGGTGTCGCCGATGCCGGCGAGATTCGGAAAGAGCACGCCGTAGGCCTTGGTGACGGTCTTGTTGAGATCGCTGACGATGGTCAGCTTGATCTTGTTGGTGTTGGCCCAGGCTTCCTGGGTGAAGGGGCTGTCCACGCTGATGGCAATGACGTCGGCTCCGAGCTTCTCGTAATCGCCGAGGCCGGCCGTGGTGTCGCAGAGTTCCGCGGTGCAGACGCTCGTGTAGGCGAGCGGGAAGAAGAGCAGCACGGTCTGCTTCTTGCCGAAATTGGCGCTCAGGGTCACGTCCTTGAGTCCTTCGGCGTTCTTGGACTTGAGGGTGAAATCAGGGGCTTTGGTTCCGACGGCGATGGGCATGGTGATGTGGATAAGGGTTGATGGATGTCCGTCCGGCCAAGCCGTACGGCGCTGGGAGGGCCAAGTTGGTGCCGCCCCTGTCATTAGACAAACCGTTTTTCCCAAAAGAAGTGCCCGTTCTATTTTCATTGCGCGCCCCATAAGATTTGTTTGCGCGCAGGGCGCCGCACGCCGTTAACTTCCCGCCCGATCAAACCATGAGCCTAATCGCAGACCTCCAATGGCGCGGCCTTCTGGCCGATTGCACCGACCTCGATGCGCTGACCAAGCGCCTCAACGAAGGCCCGGTCACGCTCTATTGCGGTTTCGATCCCACCGGCGACTCGCTCCATGTCGGCCACCTCCTGCCCCAGCTCATGCTGCGCCGCTTCCAGGACGCCGGCCACCATGCCATCACCCTGGCCGGCGGCGCCACCGGCATGGTCGGCGACCCCTCCGGCAAATCCGCCGAACGCAACCTGCTCACCCCGGAGCAGCTCGCGCACAACGTCGCGTGCGTCAAGGTGCAGCTCAGCCGACTGCTGGACTTCGACCGCGCCGGCAACCCGGCCCGGCTGGTCAACAATGCCGATTGGACCGCGCCGATCAGCTTCCTCGATTTCCTGCGCGATGTCGGCAAGCACTTTTCGCTCAATGTCATGCTCGCCAAGGACTCGGTGAAGTCCCGCATGGAGGGCGACAGCGGCATCAGCTACACCGAGTTCAGCTACCAGCTGCTGCAGGCCTTCGACTTCTACCACCTGCGCAAGACGCACAACTGCGAGCTGCAGATCGGCGGCTCCGACCAGTGGGGCAACATCACCGCGGGCACCGACCTGATCCGCAAGAAGCTCGGTGTCACCGCCTGGGGCTGGACCTTCCCGCTCATCACCAAGGCCGACGGCACCAAGTTCGGCAAGACCGAGGGCGGCGCCGTGTGGCTAGATCCGAAGAAGACGAGTCCGTACAAGTTCTACCAGTTCTTCGTGAACACCGAGGACGCCAAGGTGGGCGAATACCTGCGCAAGTTCACGTTTCTCACCCGCCCCCAGATCGAGGAACTCGAGGCAAAGCACGCCGCCAACCCCGGCGCCCGTGAGGCCCACAAGGCGCTCGCCACCGAGGTCACGCGGCTCGTCCACGGCCAGGCCGCCTTGGAGGCCGCGCTCAAGGCCAGCGCCATCCTCTTCGGCGCCGAGATCGGCGACACCTCCGAGGAAACATTCCAGGACGTCGTCGGTGAAATCCCGACCAAGGATTTGGAGAAGGCGAAACTCGAGGGCACCGGCACCGCGCTCACCGACCTGCTCGTGCATGCCGGGTTGGCTCCTTCGAAGGGCCAGGCCCGCAAGGACATCGAGGGCGGCGGCATCTACGTGAACAACGTGAAGTCGCCCGACATCACCCGCAGCCTCACGACCGCGGACCTGCTCTTCGGCAAATACGTGCTTCTGCGCAAGGGCAAGAGGACGTACGCGGTGCTGAAGCTCGCTTGATCCAATCCGTCGTCCAACCACGGATTTCACGGAGCAAAATTCAGTGGTAATTTCCAGGTAAGGTTGGCCACAAGAGGCTCAAGAATCACAAAAGGGCATGACTTCAGATTTGTGAGCTTCTTGAGCCTTTTGTGGCCATACAGGAATGCGGACTTTTCACCAGGAGTTAGCCGCAAAAAGGCACAAAATTCCGTCCGGTTGATCAACTCGCCCGCGCGCCTATAGGCGCATGTGGGGCCTCATCGCAAAAGGTCACTTGTGCCTTTTGCGGCCATTCAGTCCGTAACCTGCGGAGTTACTTTCGCAATGCCGGCCACGCCCGGACTTCCGGAAAGGCGGGCTCGGTCTTTTCGTAGACTTCGCGGAGGCGGACGTAGCCGGCGTAGTCGATCACCTTTTCCGGATGCCGCTTGCTCTGCACGACGATGTCGGCGTCGGGCGGATAGCAGGCGACGTTGACCTTTTCGTAGAATGACTCGTCCGCCCTGCCCCGTTCGTCCACGGCCACCGGTACGATGCCGACATTGTTCGGGACGTCCGCGGCCTTGTAGCGGAGGTCCACACTCCAGCGGATGTGATCGGAGCCATTCGGCGTCGAGCAATGCGGCGTGCGGTTGCTCATGAACACCGCGCCGCCCCGCGGACAGGCCGCCGTGATCGCACGCCGCGGATCATCGGGCAGGTCCTGGTCGCGGATCACCAGGAAGTCCGCGTTGCCACCGGCATGATGCGGGAAAACGCGGCCGCGGTGCGTGCGCGGCAGGATCTGCATGCAACCGTTCTCCGCGGTCGCATCCACGAACGGCACCCAACAGGTGATGATGAGATGCCCGTCGCAATGCTCGGCGAGATAACCGCTGTCCTGATGCCAGGGCACCACCCCGGCCCCGAAGTTGGGCAGCTTGGGCCGGATGCGATAGGCCGAGGCCACGATCTCATCCGAGGCCACGAGCAAATTGATCTTGGCGACCAATTCAGGATTGATGATCAGGCCAAACATCTCCGGCGAATAATAGCCGCCACCGCGCACGCCCATGAGGTGCCGCACAATCGCATCCCCCGCCTCCTTTGACTCGCGGTAGATGGCGCCCAACTGACGGTCGAAACCCAACCCGTCATGCAGGTGATTCAGTTTCCCCGCTGTCCGCAGTTCGCGGGCCTTGCGGTTGATCTCGCCATGGATCTCCAGGCGCAGCGGTTCAAGCGCGGCGGGATCAAAGACGTCCGGCACGATGAGGTAGCCTTCCTCATGGAAAAACGCGACCTGCGTCGGTGTGAGTGGCCGGGGTGAAGCCATATCCCCAGCTTTGGCCCCACTGAAAATCTGGCAAGACCAACGACGCGGGCGGTCCGCAGGGTGGATGAAATTTCAGCTGACCGCTGACGCACCGGAGCGGAGTTTAACCACGGATCACACGGATTTCACGGATCATAACCTGGAGTTGGCCTGATCAGGCACAAATGCACTGCCTGCTGGATTGGATCCTTATGTGACTCTTGAGCCTTATGTGGCCATCAATGGATCCGTGAAATCCGTGTAATCCGTGGTTAGGATTTACTCCGCCGTCATGCCGAGTGCGCTCATGCGATCGAGCCAGTGGGCGGGTTTGAAATTCTTGCCCTCGACCTGGCCGATGTAGGTGGTCCGTACCGGACTCACGCCGCAAAATCCAAGGAGGTCGCGATTGAATCCGCGGACACCGCGTCCGCCCTGCACCCACCGGTAAAGGAACGCCGGCATGCCCATCGTGACCACCACCCGGGCGGTCTTGCCCTTCCAGCCGGGCGCGAGGCCCTTGCCATCGGGCCGCGGCTTGAACGCGAAACCCGGACGCGCCACCTGCTCGAAATACGCCTTGGTCAGGGCCGGCAGCGTTCCCGTCCAGAGCGGGTAGATGATCACGAGATGATCGGCCCAGCTGATGTCGGCCTGCGCCTGCTTCAGTGTCTCGGGCACGGTGCCCTTGTTCCAATCCTCGGCCTCCCGCAACAGGGGGAAATCCAGCAGCGCAATATCCGTGCGCCGCACCTCGTGGCCGGCGGCCACCGCCGCATTGCGGTACGCCGTGGCGAGGGCATGGCCGAGGTGCGTCTGCTCACGGGAGGGATGACCCTGGATGATCACGATGCGTTTTTTCACGTTGCCATATTACCGCGATGGGCGCTGCCCGCCTGTGCACCGGATGGCGATTGCACTGCATTTATTGCCTTCCAGGGCCGCCCTGCGACCGGTCACCCAAGCCGCATCGACCGGCCCGGTCGTTTCGTCTACCCATCGGTCATGTCTACACCCCTGGACCGCCGTTCGTTTCTTCGCGCCTCCGCCGCCCTGGCGTTTGGCAGTTCGCTACTCCTTCCCTCCCTGGCCGCGCAGGAAGCCGCCCCAGTTATCCCAACTGCTTGCAGGTGTCTGCACTCGTTCGCCGGGCCAGCCATTCGCATTTACACTAAGGACAGTGCACGGGCTGGATGTGCCCGGTTAGGGCATCGTCGATCTGAAAGCCCGGTCCCTGCTGCTATCCATCCGCCCCCTCAACGATCGGACAGACGAGAAAAGCCGCCCGCCGTGACTTGATTTCCACCGTATCAACCTTCAGCGCACGATTGCGTTCTTCCACCAGGGCCGGATCCACCTGTCCATCCGCGGTGAATCCCATCATGAGCTTGGGCAGGCCGAGCGGCAGTTTGTCCCCGCGGTCCACCTGCCAGAGGTGCCAGGTCTTGCCGTAGGTGCTGACCAGCTCCTTCATCAGGGCGGCCTCCGCCTCGGGGGCGAGTTCGGGCGCCAGGAGCAGCCCGGACATGACTTCGTAGCGGTGACTGTGCCACAGCTGCCTTTCCTCCGGCGGCAACCGGAGGAACACCGCTTCACTGGTGATGTACTCCACGCCGATCAACCGGGCGTTCTCCGCATTCGAGTCGTAGATGATGCATTGAAAGACGTCGGGATTCAGGTGCGAACAATAGTGGTCAACCCGCACGGCGCGCTTCATGTCGCCGCTATAAAAGTGGAAGCCGCACACCCGGGCATGGACCGCCCGGAGCGGCCCGGGGTCCGCCAGCGGCATCGTGACGTCCTCGTGTTTGCCATGCGTGTCAAACGGGTCCTGGCCGGACGGCGTAGAACCCATCAAGGCTGCTCCGATCAGACCAAGCCAAGCAGGGAAGTACCGGATGGAGTTCATTGTGTTTTGTCATTCTGGGCTTCGCTCAGAATGACAATGGCTTGGGCCTGGTGTTGAAAATCCGCCCGTGCCTGCGACCGCCAAGGTTTGCCGCTGGAGCCATTCGACCGCGATCGCTGAGCTGATCAACTGGCCTTCTTCTGAATGTTATCGCCGAGTTTCTCCACGTCCTTGCCGAAACCCTTGGAGGTCTGGCATCCGGTGGTGATCAGGGAAAGAAATGCTGCGGTGAGCAGCACAAGGGCGAGACGCCTGCTGGTAGAGTTCATCTCTCGATCATAATCGCCAATCCGTTTACGCACCATGGGGTGTTCAAGGTATGTGCGGGGCAAGATCCCATGGCCATGGCCTCGGGATGCCGGTACGGCTATCATGCCGGAACCGTCAACCGTGATGGCACACCCTCCGACAAGGAGAGATTTTAGCGGTCGGATTCAATCACTCTCCTGATGAATGCAAAGCGTGCAGGCATGAAGGCCAGCACAGTCCAGCTAGTTTCCGGAACAAAGGCAGGCTACTACGGTGGCAGCGTACTTTCAGGTCGCCTGCACCTAGCGCTTCAGATTCGCGCAAAAGCGACCGAGCCGTTCCAGGCCCTTGGCGATGACCGCGTCGGACGTCGCGTAGCTGAGGCGGAGGTAGCCATCGGCACCAAAGGCGCTGCCGGGGACGGCAGCGACCTTTTCGGTCTCAAGCAGGCGATTGCAAAACTCCATGTCCTTGACGCCGAAGCTGGAGATGTTCGGGAACAGGTAGAAGGCGCCTTGGGCCAGCAGGCAGCTGACGCCGGGGATGCGGTTCAGGCCGGCATGGAGGTTCTTCCTCCGCCGGTCGAAGGCCGTGAGCATGGTCGCAAGGGCCGCCCGGGTCTTTTCCTTCTCCTTCAGGGCCGCCAGCGCGCCGTACTGGGCAAAGGTGGTGACGTTGGACGACATCTGGCTCTGCAGCTCCGCGATCGCCTTGGCGATGGGCAGCGGGGCCACGGTGGTGCCGATGCGCCAGCCGGTCATCGCGTAGGTCTTGGAGAAACCGGCGACCGTGATGGTGCGCGCCTCAACCTCGGGCGAGAAGGTGGCGATGCAGGTGGGCGTCGCTCCGTCGTAGATCAGATGCTCGTACATCTCGTCGGAGAGGATGTAGAGGTTGTGCTTCAGCGCGACGGCGACGATGGCCTCGAGTTCGGCGCGGGTGTACACGGCGCCGGTCGGATTGGACGGCGAATTGATGACGACGAGCCGGGTCTTTGGCGTGATGGCCGCCTCGAGCTGGGCCGGGGTGAGCTTGAAGCCGGTGCGGTCGTCGCAGAGGACGTACTTCGGCGTGGCGCCGGCCAGCTTCACCATCTCGGGGTAGCTCACCCAGTAGGGCGCGGGAATGATGACCTCGTCGCCCGGCGAGCAGGTCGCCAGGATGCCGAGGTAGCAGTTGAACTTGCCGCCGGGCGAGACGACCACCTGCCCGATCGCGGCCTTGAGTCCGTACTCGGCGGCGTACCGCTCGACGATGGCCTGGCGCAGCGGCTCGATGCCGGGCGTTGGCGCATACTTGGTCTTGCCGGCCTTGAGGGCGGTGATGCAGGCCTCCTTGATGTGTTCCGGCGTGTCGAAGTCCGGCTCGCCGGCGGCGAAGCTGCAGACATCCTCACCGGCGGCCTGCAGGGCCTTGGCCTTGGCATCGACGGCCAGCGTCGGCGAAGGCGAGATGTTACGTGCCCAGATGGAGAGAGGCGGAGGTGTGCTCATGGGTGGCGAAGCACTTAAGGGAAACACTCGCCGCAAAGGCAAGCCGGCGGTTTGGAAAGTGCAGGCGGAGATTCCAACACGACCTCCTTCGCCATTGCGACAGGGGTCACTCACCTGGGAGCGCGACCGCCCGCGGTCGCAATCGGTCGCAAACTCTCCAAGCCGCGAAAGAGAAAGATTAAGAGAACGAGAAAGATTGGGATTCGTGCGCCGGAAAGTCGGGGTTCGGACTTGTCCGCCGTAGACCCCCGGCAAATGAGGAGACCCAGTCCTGCACCAATCCCAAGCAGGACTACGTCGACTCAACAACCCGCGCCGCTCACTTCTTGCGCTTCGTCGCCGCTTTCCTGGCCGGCTTGGGGCTCTTCGCCTGCAAACCCTCGATCGCGAGCCGCAGGAGTTCGCCCACGCTCACGTCCTTTAGCCGCGCCTGCCGCTTCAGGGTGGCGCGATGGTCGGTGGACAGTCGCACGGAAATCTGCCGGTGCGGGACCTGGACGGGCTTGCACTTGGAAAAATCAAATCGCGCAATCGCGGTGCGGATCACTTCGCTCGCCGTGGCCACGCCCATGATTTTGCGGCAGGCCTCGATCTTGTCCATGAGGTCAACCGTGAGTTCGAATGTGAGTGGCGCCGCGGGTTTGGGTTTCACAATGCTGGAGGTCATGGGGCGGCAGTTCTGGTGAGGGATTCAAACACGGCGACAGACGCTCGTGGCGGCAACGCAAAAATCGACCAAGGTCTGGCATTGACTCAGCTTTGGATTGATTGATTTTCGGCACCATAGTTCTCCCCAGCCCCCATTCCCTATCATGGCGCACGTCGTAATTGAAAACCTGGTAAAAACGTATCCTGAGAAAAACGGCCCCGGCGTGACCGCCGTCAAGGGCATCAATCTGACGATCGAGGACCGCGAATTCATGGTACTGGTGGGACCCTCGGGCTGCGGCAAATCGACCACTTTGCGCATGATCGCCGGCCTCGAAGACATCTCGGGCGGCTCGATCTCCATCGACGGCAAGGTCGTCAACAACGTGCTGCCGAAGGATCGCGACATCGCGATGGTCTTCCAGAACTACGCCCTCTACCCGCACATGTCGGTCTACGACAACATGGCCTTCGGCCTGAAGTTGCGGAAGTTCCCCAAGAAGGAAATCGACGCCCGTGTCCGCGAGGCCGCCGCCATGCTGGGGCTCGAACCCTACCTCGAGCGCAAACCGAAGGCCCTTTCCGGCGGCCAGCGCCAGCGCGTCGCCGTCGGCCGCGCCATCGTGCGCAAGCCGAAGGTCTTCCTCTTCGACGAGCCACTCTCCAACCTCGACGCGAAGATGCGCGTCTCGACCCGCACCGAGATCTCGAAGCTGCACGCCCGGCTCGGCGCCACGATGATCTATGTGACCCACGACCAGGTCGAAGCCATGACCATGGGCGACCGCATCTGCGTCATGAAGGACGGCGTGATCATGCAGGTTGACGCCCCGCTCGACCTCTACAACCACCCGGCCAACATGTACGTGGCCGGCTTCATTGGCTCGCCGCCGATGAATTTCTTCAAGGGCACCATCAAGCGCGCCGGCAACAACCTGCTCTTCGTCGAGACCAACACCCGGAGCACGCCCATCCAGGTCCAGCTGACCGACGATCTCGCGCACCAGGCGGCCGGTCATGTGGACAAGCCCATCGTCTTTGGCATCCGTCCGGAAAACGCCCAGGACTCGCTGACGCTCGGCTCGCCCAACCCCGCGCACACCGTCGAGGTGAACGTGGAGGTCTCCGAGCCGATGGGCGCGGAAACCTACCTCTACCTCGACACCGGCGTCCATTCCTTCATCGCGCGCGTGCGGGCCACGGACCGCTTCGACGTGAACCAGAAGGTCAAGATCACCTTCCAGATGGACAAGGCCAAGCTCTTCGATCCGACATCGGAGAATGTATTGAAGTAAGCGACCCGTTGGTCGCCCCTCCGTACGTAGCGCGGCGCTTCAGCCCGTGCTCTTCACGCCAGTCCGGTACGCTGCGCTTCCGATCCAGTGCCGGTTGAAGTTCGGCACTACATTGCCGATGGCCGTCTCACGGATCAAGCACGGTGACGGCCAGCGGCGGGGCCAGTTTTTCGTTCAGGCCCTCGGGCGCAAAGACCGCGCCGGCCAGATCGAGATTCAACGCCGCACCGGTCACCTGGAAACGGGTTTTGTCGCGGGAGCGCTCATCCCGGAGATCGATGGTCTTCACCATCCATTGCTCGCCGACCTTCTTGAGATCGAGCACCGCGAGCGACTTGTACGCCCGGCCGCGCTCGTCGAGAAGTTCGCTTTGCACGAGGGCCTTGAACTGGGTGTCGAGGTGCACGCGCACCGCCCCGAGCCCGGGATAAGCCGCGGCAAAATCCGCCGGCGGATAAAGCAGGAAGGTGTGCGCCGGACGGCCGCGGATCTTGCTCACGCCCTCGAAGACAAATTCCTCCCAATACAGGTAGGGCATCTGCAGGTCGAAAAGGCTGATCTGGGTCTCCGGCACGATCGGGGCCAGCAGGTCGCCGATGGCAATGCCGGCCGGTGACGGCTTGCCGGACGTCCACTCCCAGGCCGCGGGATTGACCCCGTTCTGCAGCAGGATCCGGCGTTCGCCCCCGGTGGCATTGTCTAGATTGATCCGGGAAACCGCGCCCAGTTCGTTGCGCCCACCCCAGAGCCGGCCGGGGAACTCGCGCTCTGCGCCCCGGCGGGGCCTGACCTGCAACCGGAAGTTCAGGTAGAAATCCCCCGCGATGCCCATGCCGCGGAATGAATGCAAAATGCGCCTGCCCTCCTCCTGGTCGGGTTTGCCGATCTGCACATAGGTGGCCGAAGGGCGAACCGTGCGGCCGGCCGGACCCGCCTGTGCCACCGTGGCGCCACTCAGGGCCAGAACAAAAAACGCCCGCCAAAGTCGGGCGGGCGTTGTATTCAAACCAGCAGGCACGTTGGATCAGGGCGTCTTCTCGGCCGGAGTTGACGCCGGTGCCTGCACCGGAGCGGGCGCGGCCGGAGCCGGGGTCGGCGTGGCATTGACCGTCGCCGGCACCACGATCGTGGGCAGGGCATCCTGGTTGGCCACGCGGTGCGTGCGCTGGTAGATGTGGCCGAGATAGAGGCCGAAACTCAGCACGAAGAAGGCAATGGTGGCGTTGATCGTCGCCTTGCTGAGGACGTTGCCCGTGTCGGCGCCAAAGGCGGATTCCGTCATGCCGCCACCGAGGGCGGCACCCACTCCACCGTCGGATTTGGCCTTCTGGGCCAGCACCACGAGGATGAGAAAAACGGAGATAAGGATCAGGACGAAGGTCAGGATTCCGAGGACAATGCTCATATGAAAGGTCGAAAGCATCCGATTGGAGGGCGGTTTGTCAATGCACCGTTCCGGATTGGCCTGCAGGCCAGTTTCCGGGATGATCGATGCAACAAAACCGCCCCATGGCGGTCGCCATGGTCTTCAGTCCCCATCCAACCATGAATATACTGCGTTCCCTCAGCTGCGGATCCCTGTTGTTACTCGGGACCCTGACCGCATTCGCCACCCCGGCCGTCGCCAAATCCAAGGTCACTGAAGAGCCGGCCTTTCAGGTGTTTATCAGCGTGCCGCCGACTTTCCGGCCCATGCTGGATGACGACATTGCCCGATCCCTGGCCTACCGGATGGAGGAAACCTTCCGCCGGCAGGGATACAAAGGCACGGTCGGCTTTGCGGCCCATCCAAGCGACATCAAGGACACACTGCCCGTACTCGAACTCGTCCTGACCGAGTGGCGCCTGGATATGACCGGCAATGTGCAGTGCACCTTCAGCGCCAAGCTCACCCTTGGCAAAACCGAGACCAATCTGGGACTGTTTGCCGGCACCGGCATCTCCTGGACCCACTCCCGCGACCGCTGGCGCGTGGCCACCGCGTATGAGGACTCCGCCAACGACGCGATGAAGGATCTCTACCGGAAAATCGCGACCGACAAGCTGCTCCCGGGCTTCGAGCTGAAGCGGAAGTAAGTCGAGAACGAGAACTGACGTAGTGCCGGTCTTAAGCCGGCACTGGATCGGAAAACCTGACCTGTCGTCGTGGCGTGGGAACGCGGGCTGAAGCACCGCGCTACGTTCCTGAGGTGTGGCAGGTGAGTAATGCGGGGCTTCAGCCCGCCCTTTTTACGACGCTGCCGCGGACGAG
>JBIJDP010000443.1:0-3319 GCA_044344065.1 Opitutaceae bacterium | reverse complement strand
CGGACCGTCCATTCTTAGGCATGTTGCGTTTTAGCTTTCTCCTGCTGGCGGCCATTCCGGCGACCGCGGCCCTGCCACCGGAATACACCGCCATCTGCCATGGGTTTCAGACGCAGAACCCCAAGGGCTGGTCCTTCACCCAGACCACGACGGCCGAGGGGAGAACGCTCGTCGAGCACTATGACGCCGCTCAGCCCGAGTTCAACCGCTGGACCCTGCTGGAGGAAAATGGCCGGCCGCCCACGGAGGAACAGGCGCGCGAATACCAGCAAAAATTCACCCGGCGTTCCGGCGGCGGCAACGCCCCGGGGATTGCCCAGCAACTGAATCTCGACTCCGCCGAGCTTGTGTCAGAGGACGCCGTGCGGGTGGCTTATCGCTTCCAGTTGAAGACCGGCGAAGACGGCGACAAGACCGCCGCCTTCCTCCGGGCCACGGTCACCTTTCACAAGGCCACCCGCTCGATCGAGAAATTCGAAATCGCGAATATCGAGGTCTTCAACCCGGTTTTCGGCGTCAAAATCCGCGAATTGCTCACGGCGCTGCATTACCACCTGCCGGCGGAAGGGCGCCCGGCCCTGTTGGACAAGGTCACCACCCGCACCCGCGGCCGGGCCTTCTTCAAGTCGCTCGATGCCGACATGCTGGTGACCTACCGCGACTATGCTTGGGCGGGTAAAAAACCTCCGGCTGCCTCCCGGTCGCCAAGCCCGTGACGTGGGATGCGTAGGCCGGGAGCTTGCTTCCACTCTGAGCGCGCCAGCAAGTTGGCGTCCTACCCGGAAACAACTTTCGGTTTCACCACCACCGAGACAGTGCAATCCGCCTCTTCACCCGGCCCGCCAGCGGAAGATCGAGGTGGCCAGCGCGGGCAGCGTCAGTTTCAGCGATTGGGGATGACCATGGGCCGCGATCGCATCGGCGTGTCGCCGGCCCTCGTTGCCGAGTCCGCTGCCACCATAGAACTGGCTGTTGGTGTTGATCACCTCTTCCCAAATCCCGGCCCGCGGTACGCCGATCCGGTAATCCTGCCGGGCCGTGGCCGAAAAATGTGCGACGACCACAAACATGGTCTGTTCCGCGGCATCGGCGCGCAGGTAGGCGATGAGATTCGACCCGGCGTCGTCGCAGCTTAGCCAGCGGAAACCCTGCGGATTGGAGTCGTTCGCGCCCAGGACCGGCTCACTGGTGTAGAGCCGGTTGAGGTCGCGCACCAGCAACCGCACGCCTTCATGATCGGGGTATTGGCAAAGGTGCCAGTCCAGACTGTTGTTGTAATTCCACTCATGGGCCTGGGCGAATTCCCCGCCCATGAACAGGAGCTTCTTCCCTGGCCAGGCCCACATGTGGGCATAGAGGGCGCGGAGATTGGCCGCCTTCTCGGGGATGTGCCAGGCGGCCATCTTGTAGAGCAGCGAGGCTTTGCCGTGCACGACCTCGTCGTGCGAAAACACGGTGACAAAATTCTCGGCGTACTGGTAGAGCATGCCGAACGTCAGGTCGTCCTGGTGCCACTTGCGGTAGATCGGCTCCTTGGAAAAATAGCGGAGCGTGTCGTGCATCCAGCCCATGTTCCACTTGAAGTCGAAACCGAGGCCGCCCCCGGCCGTCGGTCGGCTAACGCCGGGGAAGGAGGTGGACTCCTCGGCGATCATCAGGACCCCGGGATAATACCGGTGCACGAGATCGTTCGTCTGCTTCAGAAAATCAATGGCCTCGAGGTTTTCCCGGCCGCCATGCCGGTTGGGAACCCACTCCCCTTCCTTGCGGGAGTAATCGAGGTAGAGCATCGAGGCCACGGCGTCGACGCGCAGTCCGTCGATATGATAGCGATCAATCCAGGACAGCGCATTTGACTGCAGGAAGCACCGCACCTCGTTGCGGCCGTAGTTGAAGATCAGCGTACCCCAGTCCATGTGCGCCCCCTTTCGCGGGTCCGCATGCTCGTAGAGGTGAGTGCCGTCGAACTGGGCCAGGGCAAAGCTGTCGCGCGGGAAATGCGCCGGCACCCAGTCAAGGATCACGCCCACGCCGCGTTGGTGCAAATGGTCCACAAACCAGGAGAAATCCTCCGGCGTGCCAAAGCGGTGGGTGGGGGCAAAGAACCCTGTCACCTGATATCCCCATGAGCCTTCAAAGGGATGCTCCGCCAGCGGCATCACCTCGATGTGGGTGAAACCCATTTCCACGGCGTAATCGGCGAGTTGCGGCGCCAGTTCCCGGTAGGTCAGCGGCCGATTCGCGTCCTCCAGCTTGCGCCGCCAGGAGCCGAGGTGGATTTCGTAAATTGACACCGGCCGGTCCAGCCGGTGCGCCTGGGCGCGGCGCTTTTCCAGCCAGGCGGCATCCTGCCATTGGTGCCGGCGGGCATTGCACACAATGGACGCGTTGTTGGGCGGGGCCTCGAAATAGGTGCCATAGGGGTCCGTCTTGGTATGCACGTGCCCCTGCCGGTCGCGGATATAAAACTTGTACAACTCCCCTTCGCCCAAACCGGGGACAAACAGCTCCCAGACCCCCGAGGCGCCCATGGAACGCATCGGGTGGTATCGGCCGTCCCAGTGATTGTAATTGCAGGCCAGCGATACCTGGGACGCGTTCGGCGCCCAGACCGCGAAGGTCACCCCCGGCACGCCGTCCACGGTGCGCAGGTGCGCGCCCAGTTTGTCGTAGATGCGGTGCTCGTTGCCCTCATTGAAAAGATAAAGATCCTGGGGCCCCAGCGTCGGCAGGAAGGAATACGGATCGTAAAACTGCCGTATTTCGCCGCCCGCGGACTTCACCCGGAGCTGATAGCGGAAAATCTCCGCCCGGCGCGGGATGAACACCTCGAACAATCCCTCGGGAGCCAGTTTCGTCATGGCCCAGGCCTCGTTGCGCGTGGGATCAACCACCGCGCAGCCTTGCACTTCGCGCACCAGCGCCCGGACCACCAATCCGCGGGACTTGCCCCGCGTGCAGGGGTGCATTCCCAGAACGGCGTGCGGGGTGGCATGTCGTGCGCCCAGCAATGCATTCAGCTCTTTGGTGGACAAAATCATGCTGAAGTGAAGCTGCGCCTTCGGCTGCGCGGGGTCTAGCCCGTATTTGCATCCCAGGCCCCGACGATGGGGGCTTGCTAGGTCACTACCCGACGACTTTGCTGCGCCCATTGTGATTCGTCGCCTGCCATTGCTCCTCCTGGTTCTTACGGTCCTGCCCGCCTGGGCGCAGGAAAAGCCGGTGGCTGGCTCCGACCTGTCGGGTCGGGTCGTGGCCTATGACGAAACCACCAAGGAAGTCGTGCTCACCGGCGACGCCCGCTTCGTCGACGGCGACC